>JAGLSW010000854.1 GCA_023135565.1 Candidatus Aminicenantota bacterium
AAAAGTTTGAACAAAACTTTTGATTAGGGGCTTTTTCTTAAGCTAAAATTTCGGTGATTATATTTTTGACATCGAAGATGGTCATCTTTTCCGGCAAAAGTTCCGGCCTGTCGGTAAAAAAGAAAGCATTGTCCTGCAAATGCATGCCGGTAAAAAAAGACCGGCCATATTCCTGCTCCTTTTTTAAACCGCTTTTCAAATCAAAACCGTGATTCGCTAAAAGAATAATATCCGCCGCCCGGTCTAAAAACCGGGGGCTGTAAATCTCCTCTTTAAAATAGACCTTTTTTATCACTTTTTTACCGTTAATTTCATAATCCTCGAATAACTGTTTTATCTCCGACCGTATTTTTTCATAATCTCCTTTGCTAACCCTGCCCCGGGGAAAACGCCCATTTGTGTGTATAAAAATCCGCGAAGGGTCCAGGGCAAAGGCTTTTGCGCCGCCGGTAATATCCTCTAAAGATTTCACTTTCCCGGCGCCGGTCTCGAAAAATCCACGATTCCTCAATATGGGGGTCAGGTAAACTTCCTGCTCGATGAGACCGAAACCATGATCGGAAAGAACAATTACCTGGAATTCTTGTTTCCCGGCGATTTTATCCAGAAAATCCCCGATTATCCGGTCCACTTCCCGGTAATATTTGCAAAATTCTTCATGAAAGGGGTGCGCTTTATCCGCATAAGCGTCGAACAAAAAATGATGCAGCCTGTCGGTTCCGGTTATGGTAAACATAAACAGGTCCCATTTTTCTTCCTTCCAGAAGAAATCGGCTGCTTTTTTCCTGGCCGCAAGCACCCGGTGCAGGTCGGAAATTAACCTGCTTTTATCCTCTTTACCTTTGTGCAGGCCGATGTCGATCTCATAGCCGAGCTCTTCTAAAACAGGGAAATATTTGGCCGGGTAAACCGCTTTTTTTAGATCTATGGCAACAAACCCGGAAACCAATACCCCGGGGATTTTCCTGGCCGGGTAGGTGGCCGGCAGGTTGATAATAACGGACCTTTTCTCACTACTACCTCGTAAAAACTTGCTAAAAAAATAAGCTTTCCGGTCACCCCGGTCAGAGACTTGATTCCCCGGCCCCTTTGCGGTTGGGGTCGCCGCCCCCTTTCCAGGTCCCTCATAGGGTGTAGACGCCGCCCATTCGAAAAAAGGGGGCACCCTCAGATCATAAAAATTTGGGAACCGGTAATCGTATCCAGCCGGAGCAAGATCCACAAACCCGAAGATGCCGTGATTACCGGAATCCGTGCCGGTCATAAAACCGGACCAGGAAACAGCGGAAATCTCGGGTATGCTGGCTGCCATTTTCACCAACCGGCCCGAAGCGAATAGTTTTTTTAAGTTGGGCATCATGGCGTTACCGGCGAATCCTTTTATCATTTCATAGGGAACTCCGTCGAGGCCGATTATTAATAATTTCTTTTTATTTTTTTTAAAAAATCTCATTGTTTTATTATTTATGTGTGCGAAACTTTTTTTAAAACAGGTATTTCCCCCCTCCTCTATATCAGCCAAAATTTTCCAACTGCGTTGGGGACTAAGAATGCAATGTCAGAAATTTTTTGTGTACTATCAACTTACTGGAAAAACCGACATTCGTAAGCAAAATAATAGCTCTCTGCTGGTCCGGGAGGTCTTCGTAAAAAATCCCCTCCCAACCGTCGAAATCACCTTCGTCGATCAATACTCGATCTCCCTTGCTAAACTCCGGGCACGTTTTTTTCAACACTACCACGCCATTGTTTTCACGCAGCTTTATATCTTCTACCTTTTCGTAGTCGATAGTCCAGAGACCGTCTCTATTTCCCAGGACAGCTTTAACTCCTCTCGTATAAATGACGCTGTGGTAAAGTTTACTCACAGTAAACTGGGCAAAAAGATATCCGCTGAAAAGTGGCGAAATAACCTCGACTTTTTCTTTATTTTTTTTGATTCTTTTATAGTATATGGGAAGATATACCTCAGCCCCAAGCAGTTTTAAGTTCCGCTCGGCCGCGAACTCTTGCTTGGGCTTTGTGCTAATTATAAACCAGGGAGCAGGATCATCAGCATGCATGGTCGTATTTTACCCTAACTCGATTATTTTGTCAAATTTAAAAACGTAAAGATGTCCGGCAGCACTTAAAATCAAGGCAGGTGAGAAATTCTTACTATTTTTCATTCAAACCTCCTGCGGCGCAAACATTGTCCGCTTGCAATTAAATTTTCGCTCCTTTTAATTGTATAACAAAATGAACGGGAGTCAATAGAACTTAAGTCCTATTTTTGGTTGTACTGCCGTTTCCCAAAAATAAAACTAAATACCTACCCCGTGGCACGGGGAACCTATTAGCCCCAGACCGGGAAGTATATAAATGCGAGTCTCTTTTATAAACCGATAATCAGGCAATTTTGGATTCCCATTCGTAGGAGGCAGGACCGTGGCACGGGGAGCCTATTAGCCCCAGATATTACCGGCTATTTTCACTTTTCATCCCCGGCCCCGGTGAGCTGCAAAAAATTTACATAAGAGATCAATTGCAATCATCGAAATTTTTTTATATAATTATAACTAAAATGTGCAAAAAAAACAAAACCAAAAGGAGAAAAACATGAAGAAAACAGTGGCTGTCCTCCTGGCTCTTTTTATCGGCCTGGGCTGTTCAGGCAATAAGAAGAAGGAAAAAGGCGAAGAAATGAAACAAGAAGCATTAAAACCCCCAACCGCAAAGAAAATAAAAAAAGAATTAACCCTTCACGGGCATACGCGAGTGGACAACTATTTTTGGTTAAAAGAACGGGAAGACCCTGAAGTTATCGACTACCTGAAAGCTGAGAACGAGTATTTGAAAAAAATGATGAAACCCACAGAGCCTCTTCAAGAGAAACTTTTTAATGAAATCGTAAACCGGATAAAAAAGACCGACGAGTCGGTTCCTTACAAAAAAAACGGTTATTACTACTATACCCGTCACGAAGGTAAAAAAGAATACCCGATTCACTGCCGCAAAAAAGATAGTATGGCAGGCAAAGAAGAGATTCTTGTAGATGTGAATGAAATGGCTGCCGGGCATGATTATTATCATGTATCCGGACTGTCGGTGAGCCCGGACAACAAGCTGCTGGCTTATGGCGTAGATACGGTGAGCCGGCGAAAATACACCATCCATTTTAAGAACCTGATCAGCGGCGAAATTTACAAAGACCGGATTCCCAACACGTCGCCTAAGGCCGCCTGGGCAGACGATAACAAAACCGTTTTTTACGCATTAAAAGATGAAACGCTGCGCACCTATAAGATATTTAAACACCGTCTCGGCGAAGACGCAGCCCTCGATAAAGAAATTTATTTTGAAAAAGATAATACATTTAGCGTAAACGTTTCCAGGACCCGGTCGGATAAGTATATCATGATCGGTGCGGGCAGTACGTTGTCAACCGAATACCGTTTTCTAAGCGCCGACGACCCGGACGGCGCCTTTAAAATAATCCAACCCCGGGCGAAAGACCTGGAATATTCGGTTGATCATCTCGATGACAAGTTCTACATCAGGACAAACCTGGAAGCTAAAAACTTCCGCTTAATGGAGACCCCGGTAGAAAAAACAACCAAAGAAAACTGGAAAGAGTTTATCCCCCACCGCAGCGATGTGCTGTTAGAAAACTTTGAGATTTTCACAGATTTCTTAGTGGTAAGCGAGCGGAAATTAGGATTAACTCAAATCAGGATAATTAAATGGCAGGACCGCGGCGAACATTACCTGGATTTCGGTGAAGAAACCTATACCGCCTATATTTCAAATAACCCGGAAATGGACACCCGTGTGCTCCGTTATGGTTACTCTTCGCTGACTACTCCCAGGTCCACCTACGATTATGATATGGTCGGCAAAGAGAAGAAACTTTTGAAACAGCAGGAAGTGATCGGCGATTTTAAACCTGGAAATTATAAAACCGAAAGAATCCAGGCCACCGCGAAAGACGGCGTAAAAGTGCCTATCTCCTTAGTTTACAAGAAGGGACTAAAAAAGGACGGCGCCAACCCGCTTTTGCTGACAGGCTACGGCGCTTATGGATACAGCATGAATCCTTTTTTCAGATCCTACCGGTTGAGTCTTTTGGACAGGGGATTCGTTTTTGCCCTGGCGCATATCCGCGGCGGCCAGGAAATGGGCCGTTACTGGTACGAAGACGGCAAATTGCTGAAAAAGAAAAACACCTTTACCGATTTTATTGCCTGTGCAGAGCAGTTGGTCGCGGAGAAATTTACTACTCCCGGTAAACTTTTTGCCTCCGGCGGCAGTGCCGGCGGTCTTTTGATGGGAGTGGTTTTTAACATGAGGCCCGATCTTTTTAAGGGCCTGGTTGCCGGCGTACCCTGGGTGGACGTAGTTACCACCATGTTGGATGACAGTATCCCGTTGACCACGTCGGAATACGACGAATGGGGCAATCCCAACAATAAAGAGTACTATGATTATATGCTCTCTTATTCTCCCTATGACAACGTGGAAGCCAAAGATTACCCCGCCATGCTGGTCACCACCGGGCTGCATGATTCCCAGGTGCAGTATTGGGAACCGGCCAAATGGGTCGCCAAACTGCGGGAGATGAAAACCGATAATAATTTACTGCTGCTGCTCACCAACATGGAAGCCGGGCACGGCGGTGTTTCCGGCCGTTTCAAGCGTTATAAAGAGACCGCCTTAGAGTATACCTTCATGCTGCACCTGCTGGGCATCGAAGAGTAAACCGGGATGCAATCAAGGAGAACATGATGTCAGAAAATGAAAAAAAACTATCAGGAGCGGAAAGCCTGCGTAAAACGCGAACTTACGGGAAATTTCGCTGTCACAATCCCAGTTGTATGGGGCGGATGCAGCCTGCTGCCGGGCAAAAAACGATCAAATGCCCGGCATGTAATATGGAGTTCCGGATGGCCTGGGTAAAGCCCGATTTCCCCCGCATCAGGGGCCCCGTGTGGAACGTCAACCGGGAAATAGCTGAAAAAGTCCGGGCAGACAAAGGAGCAGTGCCCCCAACCAGTAAAAAGGAGAAAAAATAATATGGCATTAGATCGAAAAATAGCATATATAGACCTCACGACAGGTGAGATAGAGATAAAGCCCATCCCCTTGCAACTGCGCAAGAAATATTTAGGCGGCAGGGGGCTGGATGCCTACCTGCTTTACAATCATACAAAGAAAGGATGCGACCCCTTAGGCCCGGGAAACGCCCTGCTGGTCAGCGGCGGCATCCTCTGCGCCACCCTGGCTTCGGCCACCGCCCGCACCCATTTCATGGCCAAATCGCCTCTTACCGGCTTGTTGGGCAGCACCAACATGGGTGGATTTTTTGCCCCGGAGCTGGCCTGGGCCGGTTTTCACCATTTAGTGATAAAGGGGAAAGCGGAAAAACCCGTTTATCTCTGGATTAACAACGGTAAAATCGAAGTCCGCGATGCCGCCGCATTGTGGGGTAAAACCACTACCGACACCCAGTGGGCCATTCGCAAGGAATTGAATGACGAAGAGATCAAGAGTGCGGTGATCGGCCCTGCCGGAGAGAATTTAGTGCGCTTTGCCAACGTCATGACCGGCATCAAGAATGCCGGCGGCAGGAGCGGTATAGGCGCGGTGATGGGATCCAAGAACCTCAAAGCAATCGCGGTGCGGGGCACCATGGATGTAAAAATAGCGCATCCTATAGAAGCCTTAGAATACAATAAAAAGTTTATCGACCAGATTGTCAGTTCCAAAGTGAACCAGACCCAGGGCATATTGGGCACACCTTTTATCTGGGGCGCCACTAATTCCTGGGGCGGCATCCGCACCCGCAATTTCCAGTATAACCAATGCGAATATGCGGACGACATCGAACCTGAAAGGATCGATGAAATCGCCGAAGAAACAATGGGGCCATATCATATGGTCAGTTGTTTTGCCTGCCAGGTGCACTGCCGCGCCCAGTATAAAATTCCCAGCGGCCCTTATGCAGGCAAATACGACGAAGGCCCGGAATACACTTCCCAGGGCGCTTTCGGCGCCGAACCCGACTGCAAGAATGCCGAAACCGTATTGGTAGGCAATCATTTAGTAGACCAGTACGGCATGGACAACTTAGAAACCGGCAGTTTGATTTCCTGGGCCATGGAACTTTACGAATTGGGCATTATCGGCAGCAAAGAGACGGACGGTTTAGATTTGCGTTTCGGTAATGATGAAGCCTTGATCGAGATGATCCACCGCATCTGTTTCCGCAAAAGTTTTATAGGCGACGCCCTGGCTGACGGCGGCATCCCCGCCTCCAAGAAGATCGGCAAAAAGTCTTTCGATTACCTGATCCAGGTCAAAGGCATGAGCAACCTGCATTCCGATGAGCGGGCTACTCCCTCCTTAGCGCTCGGCATTGCCACCGGGTCCCGGGGTTCCGATCATCTGCGCAGTCGTCCCGCCATCGACCTTTATCATTTACCTGAGGATGTGCTGCGTAAGATTTACGGCAGCCCCGTACCTTATGACGGGCCCTTGAGTCCCGATCACACCTCTTATGAAGGCAAAGCCTGGATGGTGTTCTGGCAGGAGAACTGTTACATGGGTGTCGACTGTTTAGGAATATGCAAGTATCACACGTTGTTTCTCGGCGCCACGCACCCGAATTTCGAAGACTGGCCCAAGGTTCTCTATTTAAATACCGGTTTAGAGATGACCCCCAAAGAAATCTGGGAAATAGCCGAAAGGAGTTACAATATCGAGCGATTATTTAATCTCCGGGAAGGTTTAAAAAGGGACGACCTGGAAAAGGGCGATACGTTAAATCACCGGTATTTCGATGAGCCTTGTTTGCGCGGCGCGCCTGACGTGATTGGAGCCAAAATAGACAGGGAAAAATTCGAGAAGATGATCGACGAGTATTACGTGCATCACGGCTGGGATGAGAACGGCGTGCCCACGGCTGAAACTTTGAAGCGGCTCGGTATAGATGAAGAGCCGTCTCACCTGTTGTAGAGAGGAGAACGAATCATGTCGAAAGTATTAAAAATAGATTATGAAAAATGCACCGGTTGTCGTCAATGTGAGTTGGTATGTTCCGTATTTCATGAAGGCGTATCTAATCCTTCGCGGGCCAGGATCAACGTTGTGAAATGGGAATCTGAAGGGCTTTACATACCTATGTCTTGCCAGCAGTGTGAGGATGCGCCGTGTATGAGTATCTGTCCCATGAAAGCCATATCCCGTGACAAGGAACTGGATTATGTAAAGATCGATTATGACATATGTATCGGCTGCCGTACTTGTGTGGCTGTATGTCCATTTGGAGGCATGGGATTCGATGTCATCGGTAAGAAGGTGATCAAGTGTGATCTTTGTGATGGAGACCCGCAGTGTGTGCGTTTTTGTGAAGTCAAAGCTGTCGAGTATGTAGAAGCGGACCGGCAGGGAATGGACAAGAAGCGTGAAGCTGCGTTGAAGCAGTCGCAGGCCGAGAAGAAAGCAGCGGAAATTTAGAACTTTTTTAAAAAGTACATTAAACTGCCGCAAAGGGGCTAAACAAAAGTTTTGATCAAA
>JAGLSW010000855.1 GCA_023135565.1 Candidatus Aminicenantota bacterium
CCCCCATTGAATTGTCGTTGGGGGCCAGCGGCACACCGCACCTTCAAAAAAATTTGATCAAAACTTTTCATGAGCGATACGATTCTCTACACAATAAACGGCCATCGTCGGCTCCTGCCGCGAAGCGACTCATAGGCTGGGGACGCCGTCCCCCCGCACCCCTACTTCTTCATGCGGGCGAAGAGCTTGAGACCTTCTTCCGCACTGTGAAACCTGCCGTCTAACTGCATTTCATACAACCTGTCTAAATATTCCCCCATCTTTTTGCCCCCGGGCACCCCGATTTTTAATAAATGCCGGCCCATGACCAGGGGTTTTATAGTATCCCGGTTGATGTTTAATGCTTCTTTCTGGGCCAGCAGCCAATGTGATATCTCATCGAGGTCGTCAAATTCCAGCAGGTCGGGCTCCCGCGAACGCCGGTCCGCAAAATCGAGCAGTATCAGCAAAAAATCCCGTCCCTCCATATCTTTAACCAGGCGGGAAATGGCTTTGAAACCTACTTCGCGGCGGCTGCGGTAAAGATCGTAAACCCGGTGGTGGTACCTCACCAACGAAAGAATAACCTCTTTTAAAGGGAAATGCTTCCGGGTTTCGATCTTGAGCCGTTTTAATATCCGCTCTACTATGGCTACTCCCCTGGTATCATGAAATATAGAAGTAACGGCCATCCTGCCCCGCTTGAATTCCCATTTGGTAGTAATGGCTTTGCCGACATCATGAAATAAAACGCCCAACAGCAGGGCCAGGGTTTCTTCTTCGCTTAGTGCGAATCTCTCGCTCAACTTCTTCGCCACATCCACTGCCAGGATCGTATGAATCCAGACGGTGTGATGACCGTATTCATCTTGCTCAGGATGAAAAAGGGCGTCCTGCATAGTCAGTGTTAAAGCATAAAGCTCAGGGAAAAGCTTCTCTAACACGGAAAGTTTGAAAAATTCCTGTAATCCTGAAGAGGGGCGCTGTGATTCTAAGAGCAGCCGGAACAACTCCTCGGTCACCCGTTCGGCGCTCAACTCACCGAGTTTGATCTCTTTCGAATTTGCATAGATGGTTTTGTCTACCGCAAGTTTATGCACTGAAGCAAACCTGGCGCATCTTAATATCCTTAAGGGATCATCGAAAAAAGTTTCGGGCCCGGTCATATGGATTTTTTTCTCCGCCGCGGCTTTGATGCCGTCGAAAGGGTCGATGACCTGGTTATCCACTAATCTCAAAGCAATCGAATTACAGGTAAAATCTCTTCTTTTCAGGTCTTCTTCTAAGCTGATGTGGGGGCCGCAGTCGATGATAAAATTCTTGTGAGAATGGGAATCATCATCCCGTTTTACATCTTTGCGGGGCGCCGAGATATCGAAAGTTCTCCCTTCCCTGGTAAACTTAACCACTGCGAAACTTTTACCTACAGTATTGGTTTTACCGAAAGGTTTTAATTCTTTCTCTATTTCTTCGTAGGTATGGCCCGTAACCACTAAGTCGATGTCGCGTTTGACACCGGTGCGGCCATAAAGCAGGAAGTCCCTGATGGTTCCGCCGACCAGGTAAACTTGTTCTTTGAAGATTTCGATAAAAAAATCTTTTAAAGGAAAATCGCACCCGTTCAGTTTCATATGGCTTAAAATAACAGAAAAAGCGGCAATAGTCAACCCCCTACGCACGATAAGCTGCTTCGCAGCATGTGGTGCTTTTGCTTTTCATTTTTTTAAACAAAAGTTTTGTTCA
>JAGLSW010000856.1 GCA_023135565.1 Candidatus Aminicenantota bacterium
ACCGTCTAACTGGCCGGGACAGAGGGTAATATCCTTTTTTCGGAAATCATCCGGGAAACTGCCGGGAGGGTAATTTTTAACTTCCCACACAAGGCCGTAGCGAGGTAAAATTTTACCTGGTTTACCCGGAAAATTTTTTCTACGGGTCCGACGCGATAATCTGATCGGGAAACCACCCCGGCCACCGGGAGTCGATCCAATCAGCAGGACCTGTTATATCAAACCCACATTTTTATCCATTTGTCATTATCTTAGAAGTTTATTTAACTGTTTGGTTGAATAATGCCGCCAGATTTGATATAATCCGCTTCTAATCCAAAAAAAATTTAAAACGGAGGAAACAATGAAAAAAAACAAACTTCAGTTACTTTTTGGAACACTGCTGGTCATTTTTATCCTGGCAGGTAGTACGAGCATCTTTGCTTACATCATGGGCAATGACGCGCCGGTAGCGTTTAAAAACCCGCCGCGGGGCGCGGAATCCACCTCGACGATCAAAACGTATATCGCTGCCGGTGCAGGCTGCTACTTAGATTCTTATTCAGACTTTGTGCTCCTGTTGAACCGGGTTGAATTATGGGACTCTAAAACCTACGGCTTTAACGAATTGCAAGTCCAGGTCAATGGTGCGCTGGCAAAGTTGGAAAATGCCCGGCAAACATATTCCGATTTAATCGAGGCCGCGGATGCGACACCTTATAATGAAACCGCCGTCGTTAAATTGGAAAGCCTCGATTATAAGGCTTTCAGGAAAGAAAACGGTTTGAATAGCGACATATTCGATAAAGTTGAAGCGGAATTAAGTAAAGGAAACATCAGGGCAATTTTTCACCGGTTAAAAACCGATGTGGAAAATATCACAGTGAAATTAACTTCGCTGAAAAAACAAATCGAAGCGAACGAATTTCCGTCGATACCCGTGCTGTGGGAGATTAATTCCCAGTACGCACAAACCTTGCTTTACGGCCAGTATGCGGCCCAGGTATTCAGTAAGATTAAACAAGAAATGTAGACGTTCTACCCGGCCCCGGTAACGAATGCTTTTTTGTTCACCGGGGCCGGTATAGAATTCCAATAAAATGCGGCAACGGACCCGCGGCGGCCCCGGCCACCCCTGGCAACGTCAGCAGCCCCGGTCGCCCCGCCGCCCGTATTCATAATACCGTTTTAGTACCCCCTATATCTGATATAACCTCTACTCCGGGCCAATCACCGCCAGTAAAAGGCAAAATGACGGCCATATATGACCTATACCAAAGGTTTCTCCTTCAGGTGTATAATATCCTCAAGACCGGGTAAACAACCGGCCTGTAACCCGGTAAACGTCCGGCGCGTCGGATAAGTCGGATATGGGCAATTATGTTAACCAAATAAAAATCAGAAATCCGCTCTATACCTTCATTTTCAAAGCCCACACACTATAACCCCATTTTTACCAAAATGGCAAAATACCCGCTTTAGTGTGCGCCGGGCGCGGGAAAAAGATCGCCGGGAAATTTCAATGGAGGTATTTTTGGTCTTCAACAAATAAAAAAATTTAAACTTCTTTGCTTGACATCTCTACTAAAAATATGTTAGAATATTAACGCCTGGAAGGGCTGTGACCTACGGTCTTCGGGGCGTAGGACGTTTAAAGTTTGCTTTGGCCTGCTTTATTCGTTATCCTTCCAGGTGCTTTTTCTTTTCGCTTAATCCGTTTCTATTCTTTCCAATTTTTCCAATTCTTCTAAATCTATTCTATCTTCATCATCAAAGTGAGCGCGTTTCCAGCTTTTGTTCTTCGTTCTAAAAATACTTTTTATTGTCTGTTCATCCAAATAAGCTCCTTTAAAGTGCGCATCCGTAATGTCCGCCCCCTCAAATTTTGCTCTTGCGAGGTCAGCGTCTTGTAAACGTACAGATTGCATTTTTGCCTTTTGGAATTGAGCATTTATCAAATTTGTCTTTCGTAAATCTGCTGCCACCAAATTTGCTTCACGGAAATGGGTTTTATAGAAATTTGCTTTTTTAAAACGCGCTTCGTTCAAAATAGCTTTAGATAATTTGGCATTTTTCATGTTTGCCTTAATACCCCGTGCTCTCCAAAGATTGCTACCAGTAAAATTTGTGTTCTCCAATTTAGAAAAAGCTAAATCGACTCCACTAAGATCCAATTTTGATAAATCCGCGTTAGTAAGATTTGTTCGAGAAAGGTCTAAGCCACTCTCTTTTTTTTTATTCTTAGATTTCTCTAACTTAAGTCTGATTGCCTTTTCAAAACTGTTAACAATCAGCTTACGCACTGAATCATCATCATTTCTAACGCTTATATTCTTTAAATTTGCTAATAGTATCATAAAAACCTGTTCGTGGAATTCCTCGTATCCCTTTTTTAGAAAGTTAAGAATTGATACGGATGCACTTGCGCGGATTAATTGATCATCGGAACATAGGCTGTTGATATTCGAGGTAAATTTTTCATTCAACTTATTCTTTATTTCATAATTCTGTTGATTTATGTGTTTCCAAATTGTTACAAATAAACCAGCAAGAGCCGCCAATGCAGTTAAGAAGGGAGCGATAGTGGAAAGAATACCCCATGTCTTTTGGGTATCTTTTTTTTTATCAACCACTGGTTTAGTAGTTGTTTGATACAATTTTTCATTGCCATGAATATTTTTGTCCAACGATTTCAGGCTTTTGTTTGAAATTGTATCATTGTTCCCTGAAAAGGGGAAAGCCAATATTATTATACTCAATATCACTGCTAAAAACAAAAAAATCTTAATTTTACCTTTCATATTATACCTCACGTCATATTCAAATCCTTTAGTTTTAAGGCGAAATTATAACAGAGCTACAAAGAATAATCAATAATGGATAAACAAAAAAGTTTTCAAACACTTGTTTTCAAAAAAAGATCGTGTTATCATGGGGGTGAATGGGGGTGGTTTTGAGGGTGTGAAGGGATTTACCGGAAAAAGTGTTTACGTCGGGA
>JAGLSW010000857.1 GCA_023135565.1 Candidatus Aminicenantota bacterium
AAAAGAGGCGTCACTAAAATCGGCAGCAGCAGTGCCGATCTCTTTGATCTTGATCGTATACCCGTTTCCTACCTGGGCTGTGCCGCTTACGTACTGACCCACTGTCCAGGAGTAAGTTCCCAGGGCCGGGTCTACAGGCGTGGCGATAGTGCCGGCCACCGCTCCATTTTGCCAGAGGGTTATTTTCACGTTTTCGGACAATCCCGATGCCGTCCAGGTTATATTATCGATGGAACCGGCCTGCCAGTTCTCGCCGCCGTTAGGACTAACCACTGTAATACCCGGCTGTGGCTCGACAATAGAAAACAACTGGTCACCGCTATCCTGGAGATCGGGATTATCAACGGAAACCACTTTGATTTTGTAATTATCGCCCGGCAGAGTCATGCCGAAGGGGGCTTCCGGTTCCTCTATGTGGCTGCACATTCCGACCTGCCATTCGTAACTGCCTGTATTTTCGATGTTGTCTGCGATTAAATAGTCCGTGCCGGGGATAGTTTTAACCAGGATTAACTGGACATTCCCGGCAAAGTATGAGTTGTTCCAGGTAATCGTGCGCATGCTGCCCTGTTCCCAGGTTTCCCCGCCGTTGGGAATGGTCACATTAATATCGCCGATAGAGAAGTTCACGTTAGAAAAATCATCATATGAATCATCCATCATAGAGACTTTGATGCGGTAATCATCGCCGGTCTGGGCGCTGCCGTTTATATAATCGCCTACAGTCCAGGTGTGCGAGCCGTTTTCGATAGGCAGGTTAGTCGCTAAAGTGCCTAAGAAGCTGTCGTTTTTATACAGTTCGAGTCGTATTTTTCCCGACAGGCCGTTGGATTCCCATATGATTTGGTCACTTTTCCGGGCAGCCAGGGTTTCGTTTCCCTGGGGGGAACGCACTCTCAGGAAAGTGGAACCCTCAGGGATATAAATCGTCGGCCCGCCATAATAAGTGCCGCATCGCTTTAAAAATCCAAGGTAGCCCTGGGCTGCATTCTCAAGAATCTCGGAATAAGACCGGTTACCAAGTCCCGTCACATAAAAATAGGCATAAGTTTCAATGCCAATGAACCGATCCGATTCGGAAAAATATTGACGAATAGGCCACCACTTTTCATTAAACTCATAATAGTTAAGCTTCTGAGGACCACCAATAAGTGGGTCCGGATCGTTATATGCTATTTCATAAACGAACGGGAATAATTCACTATTTTCTAATTTCGTGTACCCCTTAACGATAATTGCATGATTTTCCCAGGCTAACGTTTTGGTTGTAAGTATAGATGGCTCGCCACCTCTCAGGCTTTCTATGACAACGGATAATATCATATCCCTCCCAAAATTAGAAAAATCAAGGCCGAAGTCGCCTACAGCGGAAGTTACACAAACATTTACAGCTCTGGCTATTTGATAAAAATGCATGCCTGTAAAAGGATCAGGGAAATCACAAAAATTGAGATTATTGGCAATAACCTCCTGGGTAACCCAATATTTACCTTCATACCAGGCCCACATTTCAACGCAAGCATGACCGCACCACATCGGGTAGTACTGCCAATTAGCCGGAACCGGTAAATCATTATACGGTGGTAACAGTGACGGCTCCTGGCTGTCGGCACAATTACTCGATTGATAAGAAGTACAGATATAAATTAGCAAAATTATTATTATTAAAAAAATCTTAGTCTTCATAACATCCTCCAATACCCCAATTTTATTTAACTTTAATAAGATACGCAGCTTCATTTTTGAGATTGTCGATCAGCAGAATATTGAACGACCGTGGAACACTACGAATTCTATATACCCGGGAATGCTTAAAATCTAATTCCCGTAAAGACGAAAATTTTTCTTTTTTTTGTATTCTATATACATTATATTTTATATCCATATAAAAAACTTCATTAAGAGTATTTATTCTTAATACAGGATTAACTGCCGAATGAGCTATATAACGTTCATATTCGATGGATTCAACTTTTAATCCTGCAAGTTCCGGGTTTGAATGCTCTGCAAAACGTTTCTTTACGTCCTCTATCGACATTAATGGGGACATAGGAAATCGTCCTGTAGCAAAACCGCTGGCCGCCCATATTCCCGAATCCTCGAAACACATCCTGGCAACCACTGTGCCGGAACGATCATGGATGTCCATCACAAAATATCGTTTTGCTCTTGAGGTTGTTTTGCTGGTTACTGGAACAATCTTGCCCACATACAATTCCGGGTTATTCCCCAACAATTTGGGAAAGAGCGTAAGCCCACGGTTGGGTTCACCGTAAGAACGCATTCCTTCACGGGTCACATAGAACTTTTCAATCATATACTTTACGTCCGTGATAATTTCTTCCCTGGTTTTTGGATAAGGAATAGGCACATATGAAGGGCTTTTTGGATTTTGTAATTCCGCTAAAGGTATGGGCGGGTCCTTCTTCTCGGCCTGCAAAAATAAACTTAACGTGAAGACTACCACGATTAACAACAATAATTTCTTAGCAGTCATATTTACCTCCATGCTGTTGTCTTAAAATAGAGATTAGCACACTCTTATTAAAAGTTCAAGCATTTCAAACAAGAAAATGTCCGCTTTTATCCATGGGCAATACCTGTTTATGATGACCGTGCCGTTTTATCAAGCCTTTTTTTAAGGATTTTTTTCATAATTATACCCGATAAAACAAAAATTAAACTTACTATTTGAAATAAAGTAAGCGAAAAAAATCTAAAATTTGAATCATGAAGATAAAAAACATCACCTCTAAAATATTCAAGGAAAAATCTAATAATACCGTAGTTAATAAGATACTGTGAAAAGACCTGTCCCGCGAATTTTTTCTGTCTTGAATAAAAAAGCAAGAAGATGAAATTAATAATATCGAGAATAAATTCGTAAATTTGCGTAGGATGAACAGCGGCATTATAGAAAGGATGACGATTGAACCCCAGGAAAGGAAATTTTATGCCCCAGGGTAAACTCGTCGGCCTCCCATAACAACACCCTGACATAAAACATCCCAATCGCCCTACAGCCTGGCCTAAAGGGAGAGCAGCAGCAAGAATATCTAAAAAATTCAGCGCTTTACCTTTAAAAAATTTCCGGACGTACACCAGGACAAATAACACCCCCCCGGCAAAAGCGCCAAAAAAATAGCCTCCTGTGGCTTCCCAATTTTTTATATATGAAGGATTTTTTATAATTGCAGGAAAATGATTTATAAAAAATTCTACCAGTGATGGTAGGTTAGCCCCAATAGCCGCAAAAGCTGCTCCCAAAGTTACGGCAAGAAACACATCTATCGAGTTAAGATTTTCTTTTTTAGCCCTAACAGACATGATAGAAGCAATCAAAAGAAGAGCGATAAAATTGAATACGAAATAATACGATATTTCATAATTGCCGATCTTCAAAAATATAGGCTCGATGCTGCACCTCCATTCCTAATTATATCAAAATTATTCGACCTTTTCCAACTGTATAAGTTCTTCGCTTATGGTGTCTACGGAAGCCTGAAAACTGGGGACGTGCGTACAAATGTGCAAATTTGCACATAAAAAATCAGTATTGAAAAAAAATGGGAACAAGCCGGAACCAAAAAGAGCCCGGCTTGCCGGGAAATAACAAATTACAAGCTCCAAATCTCAAACAATTTCCCTGCCGCACAGCGGCATAACCCCTCCCCACGTGGTGGGGCAAATTACAAGCTCCAATGTCCAAAATTACAAACGAAAAAAGTTGAACAAAACTTTTGTTTAATTTCATTCGTTTCCGGGTGAGCCTCGCATCATGATTGACTGTCCCTTTTTTGTTATGCAAGATTGTTGCCAATCAGCCGGTTTTGCTCAGAAAGGCTCATTTTGCAACGAAATTACTCTTCGTGCAACATATGTGCTATACCTTTCCTTTCCGTGCAACGAAATTACCCTTCATTTTGCAACCTCATTACTCTCTGCCGGGAGATTTTTATACTATAATATAGACGAGTTTCCGGCAGGCCGCAGGTTGTATTGTTGGACTGCCGGGAAGTCGCGGATTTAAACAGGGACCTGTAAGTAGTAACAGTGAGGCTCCCGGTTGGGGGTTTTTAAATAGACGGGTTCAGTACCCGTCGGGCAGATTAACTGTTACGCAGAGAGTGAGTGCACCGGTTTTGGCAGGCTGCCGGAGAATTCTTAGGGCGCGTGTATGCGGGCCTTATAAGTATGAGTTTTCGGGCAGCCTGTCAAACCTTTGCCGGAAAACTCTTTGGTCCTTTAAAAATTAAAAAATTAGGAGGTAAATATGAAAAGGATTATCCATTTAAGTGACTTGCACGTCGGTCATCAAGATATGCATGAAAGGTTCGAGCATATCATTAAGATGATAAAATTTACAAAACCTGAAGCAGAAAAATACGTAATTGTTTTAACTGGGGATTTAGTAGAGAGGGCAACTGAAAAAAATTACGAACAAGCAAAAGAGTGTATCGATTTTTTGAGAAAAGAAAGATATACGGTACTCCCGATTCCCGGTAATCACGACTATTCAGAAGGCTTATATCACAGTAAAAGGAATGTGAAAAAATTTAAGAAAGCTTTTTTTGAGAAGGATGATGATTTTTTCCAAACAGACAGAGAGGAATATCCGAAGATTGACATAATCGGCCAGCAGGGCGAGCGAATTGCGTTTATCGGTTTAGATTCGATGGCAGACGAATTGCACTGGTACGACAGTTTGTGGGCCAATGGCGAAATCGGGGAAAAGCAGCTTAAGAGAATGGATGAAAGGTTAAGAGAAGAAAGAGTCGTGGAGTGTAAGTATAAAGTGGTTTACCTGCACCACCATATATTTGCCCCATTACATCCGACCCATGAGCTTAAGGATACGGATAAGTTTGTAAAGCATTTAAAGGAGTACATGGAAGAGGATGGAGAGAAACACAAAATCAATGCGCTGTGTTTCGGGCACAATCATCATGGCCATATATGGAACGGTCAACTGGGTATTCCTCGCTGTTATGATGGTGGAACTTCGACCAGCAAAGCCAACGGCTCTTCTCCACATAGAGTAATCGATTTATCCCGTGACCCGATAAATGATTATGATGGGAATTTTCTGCGAGGTTATCCTTTTTAGTGAATTTAAAAAGGAATCAGATATTGAAAGGGTTTTGAAAGTTTGCCGAAAAAACAAGCTTTTCCTATAGCGCTCACCTAAATTGA
>JAGLSW010000858.1 GCA_023135565.1 Candidatus Aminicenantota bacterium
GCAGGGCCGCCGGAGGCAAAGTAATTTCATAGTAGTATGAAAGGCTATTTCGTTAAGGCTTCGCGGGCCGCTTTTAGATTCCGGGTTACATCAGCCACAACCGGATGCTCCTCTCCATAAATCTTCTTGCATAGGGTTAGGGCCTGCTCATAATACTCTACAGCTTTTCGATACTCTTTTCTACCGAAACACAAGGCCCCCAGGTTCTGCAAAACCACGGCTTCACCGGGATCCGCGCCCTTTTGGGACGCCCCGTAAATCGACAGCGCTTGCTCAAAATGAGACCGGGCTTTTTCGGTTTCTCCCAGGTCATCCCATGCCGCCGCCAGGCTGCTCAATATATGGGCTATTCTTGTGTGCTTCTCGCCATAGATTTTCTTCCAGGACTCCAGTACCTTTTCATAATATTCGATGCCTTTCTCCGGCTCGCCTAATGCGCTCCAGGCAGCGCCCAGGTTATGCAGCACCGTTCCCACTATATTCAAGGGAGGGCCGTCTTCCCCTGCCCCGCCATCGCGACTTCCAACCCCGCGAATCTCAACATCGCGACTCTTACCGGGAGACGCCCCGATATTGTCCAACGCTTGTTCGTATAACTCGATGGCGTTTCGATGATCGCCCTCTATGCTGCGAATTAGGCCCAGGTTATGCAGGTCCCTGCCCACATCCGCATGTTTGTCCCCATGCAGCGAACGGTCCACGGCAAGCGCCTTATCGAGATATTCGGAGGCGGCGGCGTAATCGCCCGTTTCTTTCATGGTTAAGGCGGTTTCATTCAAAAGAAAAGTATCCGGAGCCGTAGATAACTCCCGCTTCTTTTTATCCAATTCTTCCAGCACCCACAAACCCACTCGCTTCGATTCATCGAGCGCAAGATGTTCCCGGTGATGCTTCACCAACATGCCGCCCGACTTAAGGGCGTCATCATATTTTTCGCTTTCCAGGTAATGGTAGGTCATTTCCTCGGCATCGACAACATAAACAGATGCTTTAGATGCGGATTTATGCTTGTAATACAGCAGGGCGGCTTCGTGACAGGCGTGGGTTTCTTCTTTAAGACCGGCCAGCAATCTCTCCTGCAGCAGTGGGGTGCCACGGTATGCCCGGCGCGCCTGGTCATACTCGATCAGACTCAACCGCAAACCTTGTTCTAATAATTCCCGCCAACTTTTCACCCCGGCTTGTTCCGCTATAAGCTCCACACCTTCCCGGGACACGAAAAGACGGAAAACACTCATCCAACTCAACAACCGCTTTAAAGCGGCGCCGCCGCTTGCCAACAATTCTTCCAATACTTGCTCAGCGATGAATTTCTCTTGTTCGCCGACGATGGCAGCCGATAAATCCATTTTTTCCACGGTTCCCACTTTTCCCAACATTTCGTCGAGCCTTTCCATTAAAAGAGGATTGCCCCGGCCTTCCGCGGCTAACCGTAAGTTGGGGAAACGGTATGAATACTGCAATATATTCTCCAATTCCCGCTCTTTTTTACGCTGTTCAGGCTCCCGGAAACCGGTGAGATAAACGGGTTGAAGTTTTTCCTGTATTAGGTCGCGGCCCCGCTGGGTGAGGGAAAAAGAGTAACGGCTGGTAATAATTATCTGCGTCATTTTACCGCCCAGGGGCAGGAAATGAAGCAGCGCCTCTAATAAACCGGCGGCCTGGGGCGTCAATAGGCCGGGCTGCCCCGCCTGCGCCCCTTCAAGGTTAAACTCGAAATCATCCAAAAGCAGCAGGTAGTTATTTTCTTTAAAGCTGGTGGCGCACAGGTCGGCCAACCGGTCTTCCATCTCCCCTTTCCGATCAAGTATTTCCCTGCCTTTTTCATCCTGGGCGGCCACAAAAGCATCGGTTAATGCGGATTTCAGCGAGACGTTGTCCAATTTGCCCTGTACCACGACCAATTTATGGTCCGTGAACCGCTCGCAGATCTTACCGGCCAGGCAGCTTTTACCCGAGCCGCCGCTGCCCAAGAGCAGCACCCCGGTTTTATCGAAATTCCGCCTCAGAGCCTGTAAACTCATCTGCAGCTGCCGCCTCCTGCCGACAAATCCTTGTTCCAGCACTTTTACCGGCCCCAAATAGGTGTGTGTCATGCGCCTAAGCTGGGGCCGGCGGGGCTGGCCTTTCTTTACCATGCCGCCTATAGACATGCCGCCGGCGAATAACCGCAGTAAGGGCCAGGCGTGACCGGGACTGTCCGCGAACTTCTGCGCCAATTCATACCGCGCCCGCTGGACAGCTTCGAGTATGCTTTTGCCCCGGCTCAGTTCATGATAGATCATTTTCTCAGCTTGCGTGGCCTGTTGGTCGCTGACCGGACGTCCCCAGCCCAACACCGCGGGCACATGGTGTTTTTCCACCATGTGCCGGGCAAAAGAAATAGCCGCTTTGGGGTCCGGGGTCTGCCCGGTGCGGCAGCCCGATAAAAACAACAACCGGGGGGGATTTTCGATCAGGGCTTTATCCCACAAACGGTTGGGGAATACATCGTCACGGTGGCCGGTTTCATTCTCCATGATGAAAAAAGGGGTTTCCTTTTCTCTGCCGTGGTGTAAATGTTTGCGGTAAGGATAAGTCGCTTCCCCTGGCCCAGCGCTTTTGGAAATTCCTTCCTTAGAGTGTGAGGCCCCCGCTCTCTTAATACCGGCGTGCCCCGATAGGTGCACCACATCATACTGCTGCTGCTCCAGTTTTCCCTTCAGCCCCGTTAAAGAACCGGAGTCCTCCACTTCCATTTCCACGGCCAATTTTTCCGTCACCTGGAATATGGACTCCTCCTCCTTTTCGAAATTCAGCTCCGGTTCCACATCGATGGCTGAACTGGCCATGAACAATAAACGCATCGGCCGGTCTTCGGGGGAAACCGGGTTGTCTATGCCCCAATCAGATACGTATCGAATGAGATGAATCCGCCGCTGCAGCAAAAACTCGCCCTTTCGAGCCAAAAGTTCAAAGGGCCAGTCGGCTGCCGCCGGGCATGTGAGCAGGTGGAGCCGCAGCGCTCCACCGCGCCTCCCGGCTTTATCCAAAGCCCGCTTCAAGTGGCGGGCGTCGCCGTCTAAAAAACGAAACAACAACTCGCCCACACCTGTTTGATGAGCAGGATGTTCCCAGGAGGATTCCACTTCCCGGGCTGTAATTTCCCCTGCCGGCTGTTCGAAACTATCTTCGCTTTCGGCCTCCACGTCGTACCAGGTGACCTGGAAACGATCCTCTTGCCCCGTGGGGCTAACGGTTACTTTCGCAGTATAAGACATTTTTTTTCTCCTAAATTAGTCTACCATAATCAGGGCCCGCGGAGCGGTTTATACCATTTCCACGTGGTGGCCCCGCACCCCACCGCCGCCGCATCCGGCAGCGGTGGAGATTGCCCCCCCACCTTTCTCTCCTATTATATCCCCGGTGTGCCTTAAAAATCGAGGCCGCCTACACATCATAACTGCCCAAAATTCTTACCTTACAGGTATCTTGCCGTAATGATTCCCGGCATGTTTCGCCCTCATTATAACCGGCAAGCTGCCGGGATGCGATAAAAATAGTCTCAAAATCGGTAAAAATCGTCCATTCAAACAAAAATGAACGAAAATAGGCAAAAAAAAGATACCTGCCCTATGGGAATTCAACGGGGTGTAACTATGCCGTCAAGGTTTTTCAACAGATTCCTGTGGAGATTTGCCCTCCGCCGCCTGGAAAGCGGAAGGAGTCAGGTGGTACTTCTCCCGGAAACATTTGGCAAAATATTGAGACGTTGAGAAACCCACCTTCATAGCCACTTCCGTGACATTCCCGAATTTGTCTCTCAGTAATTGCGTTCCCCGCTCCAATCGATAGGACTGGATAAATTGCTTGGGCGATTCCCCGGTTATGGCTTTTATCTTTTTGAAAAGGGTAGACCGTCCCATGTACAATTTGTCGCTCAATTCATCTACACCGAAATCGGCATCATCTAAATTTTTTTCTATGATGGCCTGGAAATCTTTCAAAAATTCATCGTCCATGGAAGAAACCGGGATTTCAGAAGGCAGCAGCATCTTCTCACGCTGGATTTTTAATTGCAGTTGGCGGCGCAATTCGATGAGGTTCTCGATGCGGGCCAACAGGATGTCGGCATTAAAGGGCTTGGTGACATAATCGTCCGCCCCGGTTTTTAATCCCTTGATGGTATCCTCCTCCAATGCTTTGGCTGTTAACAGTATTATCGGTATGTGACTGGTTTCCCTATCTTTCTTTAATTCCCGGCACAGCTCATAACCATCCATTTCGGGCATCATAATGTCGCTGACGATCAGGTCCGGGATAATCTCTTTGGCTTTCGCTATTCCTTGTTTTCCATCGGTGGCTTCTTCGACGGTATAATAAGGTTCCAGGGTGTCACGAATGTGCAGCCGCATGTCGGAATGATCTTCCACGATCAACACTACATTTTTTTCCTCTCCTTCGGGTTTACCCGTTGGCTCCGGGACTGCTTCGATTATTTCGCTTTTTTCATCTTCTACGTCCATCCCTGCTTCGTCGTTGTCTCCCGGAACTGTTAAGCCTTCAAAATCGCCGCGTCTTTCAAGACCGGTGACTTCAGCAGCAGATGCGGCGATTTCATCTTCCCGAAGGTGCTGCATGCCTAAAGGAAGTTGAATAACGAACTCGGTTCCTTTCCCTTCCTGGCTGTGCACATCTATTTTGCCATGATGCAGCAGGACCACCTCTTTGGTTAATGCCAGGCCGATGCCGGTGCCTTTTAGGGAATTCTTCTTGAAACTTTTGGCCTGGTAAAAACGGTCGAAGATATTGGGCAAATACTCTTTGGGAATCCCGATGCCTGTGTCGCGCACCGATATGATAATAAAATCGTCCTCTTTTTGCGAGCTGCCCTGCCGGGTTTGCCGGGAAACAGAGAGTGTTATTTTACCGCCTTCGGGGGTAAATTTGACGGCGTTGATCAGGAGATTGTTGATTACTTGCGTCATCTTCTGGGCATCGAAATACAGCGATATCTCTTCTTCTTCATAAGAAAAATCCAGTGCTAATTTGTTTTTTTCGGCCAGTTCCTGGAAAGCTGCCGCCGCTTCTTTCAAAAAAGAGACGATATTTTGCCGGGAGGCCTGTAATTTCATGCTGCCGCTGTCGAAGCGCGACAGGTCCAACAATTGGTTGATCAGGGTAAGCAGGTGCCGCGAATTGCGCAGCATGAGAGCGAATTTCTTTTCCTGTCCCTTGTCACGGTTCCGGGAACGCATTTGCTCCAGCGGACTCATAATCAATGTTAAGGGAGTGCGGAATTCATGGGATATGTTGGTGAAAAACCTGGACTTGACTTTGTCCATCTCTTTGAGTTTCTCCGATTGGCCTTGTAATTTTTGGGTTTGTTCTTGCAATTGTCGATTTTTCTCTTTGATTTCCCCGGTGCGTTCTTTGATGATTTGCTCCAATCTGTATGCTTCCTTTTCCAATCTAACAGATCGCCTCCACTTGCCAACAAGGTACATCAGCATAAAAGGAACAAGAAAATAAGACAAAAACGCCCACCATGTTCTATACCATGGCAACAAAATTTTAAACTGAAAAACCTCTTCAGGGCTTAAAATCCCGTATATATTCTTCGATTGTACCCGGAATCTATACACGCCTGCGTCCAGATTAGTATAATACTTTTGGGTACCTTTTTTCCAGTTAGACCAGTTTGCCTCATAACCTTCAAGGAAAAAACGATACAATGTTTCGTCTTCGGCTTCGAAGAACGGGGTGGCAAATTCAAAATGAAGGTTTCTCTCCGCATATTCAAAAATCGGCATGGAGGGGGTTGTTTTATCTGCCCCTGGGCCGCCGGGTTCACCGGTTTTATGACCATCGAAAATCAATCGCTCATTTACATATATCTTTCTTAACAGGGTGTTGAAATCCTGCCGGTAATTCTTTTTCACCGTGGCATCGTAACGAATTAATCCCTCCATACCGGCAAACCAGGCATTTTCTCCATCCGGGTCAGGATAGATGGCGTTCACCTGGGCAGTGGTGGGAATCCTGCAGAAAGGCGCGGCATCGATTCTAAAGGTCCCGTCCGGCCCGGGCACGGCCCGGTAGTTCTTCGATTCGGAATGAAACCAGATATTTTTATCACGGTCTTCTATAATACGAAAAACAGGTTTGCCGTTTTTACCTCCTGTAAATCGTTCCCCTAATAAGGGATCCGGGATCAGGGTATTTTTCTTTTTATCGAAACGAAATAAACCTTTATCCGCCGCAAATACCACATGACCCGCGGCCCGGGCCACATAGGCTTCACCTGCCGCGCTGTCGGGCGCGGTATAGGTAGATATAACGGGATCTCCTCCGGCAGCTTTAAAATCCACCTGCAAAAAATTGCCTCCGGCAGCGCCCAACCACAGACTGCCCGACGGTTCTTCGACGATGGAATGTATCTCCTGCGTTATGGTTTTAAAGCGGTGGTTTAGTTCCCAACCGCCGTTTTTTCGAGTTAACAAAGCCAATCCGTTAGTCGTCCCACACCAAACCGCACCGGGAGCGCGGCGGGACTGCACCAATACATAGGACCTGTCTCCGAGCACTTTCCGGCTTATATTTTTTTTTATATCCACCTGGAAAACACCGGCGGTAGCAGCGATTAGGAGCGAATGATCTACCGACAGCAAACTCGAACAGTTGCCGGGAATTCCGTCTTTAGAAAGAAGTATGGGACGAAAGATTTTTTCATCAGGGCGCAGCACATACAAACCCTGGGAGGTGCCGGCGTATAAATCACCCCGGTGACGCACCACAGATATAACGATACCGGGCAAACCGGCGCGGTCATCATAGAGAAAAAAAGGCGAGCTGTATTCGATCCTGGATATGCCGCGATCTAAAGCTAACCACAGGCTGCCCTGTTTGTCTTCGAAAACATACCTTACGTTTTGATCCTGCAGCCCGGAGCGTTTATCCACGATGCGTTTTAAACCTCCCCGGGCGTCCATAATTAACAGGCCGCCGTTGTTCGTAGCCAGGGCAAAATCGCCGCCCGATGTGCGTATACCGTGCGACGCCCTGTTATTTTTGATGTATTCCCCCACTTTTGTGGGAAAAGGTTCCATATTTGTACCGTCATAGAGGAAAAGCCCTTTCGAACGAGCGCCGATCAGCAGCGGTCCTCCGGCATCGGTGTTATATGGGGCCATGAAGTAAATAACATCACTGGCGAATATTTCTCCACCAGGGAGCGCCTCCGGCGAATCGTTTACAATCCGCATGAGACCGGTGCTTGCCCGGTTGATAAAAAGGCTGCCCCTGCATAAAAAAGAACCGTTAAACTTACGATCCGTCGTCCATACTTTCATTTTTTCAGAATCCCAGCGGAATAGAAACTTCGAAGTCCTGAAATAGACGCCCTCTTTGGCGGCATGGGTTTTCCACACGTCGGCAAAATTCCGTTGACTCTCATCCAGTTTGTTTACCAGGGAGACGTAGTGCAAAGTGCCTTTTTCGTTCGCGGCTAAATACCCGATTTCATTTTTCCCGCCGATGTAAACAGTGCCGGTTTCAGCGATAGCCAATGAATTGACTGTATAGTTCGGTATATCCTCGTAAACGACCCGCCAGGAAACCCCGTCATATATCAACACTCCGGCCCCGTTCGCCACGTAGATAATGCCGTTTTTTGCCTGGGCAATGCCCCAATTTTGGTGGAAATGATCGTAATCTTTACTACTGAAGTTTTTGAAATATTTGCAGCCCGAGTCTCCGGCGTACAGGCGCAAGCCCTGGCCAGTGAAGAGAAGCAGCGTAAAGATTAAGATTTTTAAAATAAATATGATTTTTCCATGCGCTTGTTTTTTGAAGTCGTTTAGGATCGCATTGCTCCTCATTTTCTTTTTAAAACTTACCTGTTGATATTTAACCATTTCAACCTCACGGAATTCCTAAAGATCACTCACAATAACAAAAAAAATATGAAAAGTATAAAAAGTCATTTCACTATCTCTTTTTTTTAGTTTATAGTATACATCAGGATGCATATATTTTTCAAGCCAGTTGGACAGTAGTTCCACATTTTTTAAAGGTCAAAGAATTTTCTTAATAAATATTTTCATACGGGGCCGTAATCTGTGCAGTGATCCTGAAACGCTATGCAATGGCGATGAAATGCTGTGCAATGACCATGATCCAGTGTGCGGAAACCATTTAATCGGAAAGTATAATGGACCCTTAAAATTGGA
>JAGLSW010000859.1 GCA_023135565.1 Candidatus Aminicenantota bacterium
GTACATCTTTGGGATCGACATTTCTCAGCAAATTGCCCTTAGAAGGTGCAATATTGACATTGTTGATGTCAACGAATTTGGAGTCTTTGATGACTATTTTCATCTTAGCCCCATCGGGGATCAAGATCGAAGCAGACATGCGCGGTAGTTCCGGCGCGCCTTTCTTCAATATCTTACCCGCTTCGGGTACGATCAATTCGATAGCTTTGCCTTGCGGGGTCCTGACTTTCTTGAAATCATAAGTATCGAACTTGAACTTTAAGAGCGTCTTGTTGTCCGAAGAAGAGACAAGGCTAACTCCATTGGCTGCGAACATTGTTGTTACACTGATCAGCAGTAAAAACGTAAATAGAATTCTAAATTTTCTCATTAGAAAACCTCCTTATAGAATTTTTTTGATTTATCATACCCATAGTGTATGATAATAATATCAAAAATCAATAGGCATAAAGTTGTATTTTTGGGTGTAGTACGTTTTTTAAAAAATAGGACTAAAGTTGTAGACTGCTTTCGGGGGTATGCGGGAAAGCTTTTTGAAAACTGATTCTTCGCATCTACAACCATAAACCGGGCAAGCCGTCACCGGGAGAAGCTTGCCCGGAAATTACAAATCACAAAGCCCAAATTACAAACAAATCCAAAACCGGGGGGGGAAGAACATCGAATATTGAGAAAAGGCAGCCTGGTAGTTTCCATTATTGTCAATATTGCTCGATGCAGCCGGTCGATCGTAAGCCCTGGGTGGGGAAGGCGCCCTTTATGAACTGTGCTGCGCGTTTTTGAATTTCCAGGTGAATCCTCCCGCTGAGGGCCGTTCCCCACGGGCGCACTTCAAAATCAGGTGCCGGGATATGCCCGATTTGCTCACGGCATCCTTAATAGTACGAAATTCGTTCTTAAGTACTCCTTTCATGTTATACTGCACTAAGGCTTTGGCTTTGGGGTAGCGCTCGCCCATGGGATCGATGTCCACGATGCCTTCATCGAAATTGGGATCGTTAATAGAGCGCCATTGATAACCGGCGGCGGTTAAACCTTCCCCGTAAATCACATGGCGGATGGCCGACATACCGATATTTAATTCCCGGGCGGCGGCTATAACCGAAGCATGCTTGCGCATAAACCTGCCCTCTAAGTCAAATTGCAGGACATCCTTACGCATCCAACCGGTTACCTTCTCTACCGGCGGGATATCGACGATCCCGTCTTTGAACAGCGCATCCTTTTTAAGACGCCACTGGTAACCGCCGGCGGTTTTACACCCTCCTTTCAGGCAATTGCTGATCACTCCGTCATTAATGGCCAATTCTTTGGCTGCCTCGGAAATAGAAGGATATTCAGCGGCAAAATGACCTTTCAAATCGAAACGCAAAACCGGCACCGAATTGGTAGACCGCTTTACTGGATCGATATCACGAATACCTTTCTCAAAGAGCGGGTCGTTCCTGGAAAGCCATTGAAAACCGGCAGCGGATTTCCGTTCTTTCCTTATACATTGTACGATGTGGGCGCGGGCAAGGCCGCAAACTTTTTCCGCCTCTTTTAACGAGGAATACTCAGCCAGGAACTTGCCGCGGCGATCGAATTTTAAAACCGGGGTTGTGTAGTCGTAAGAAATCCTCTTTCCCCGGGAGCCGGTTTTTTTCCTTTTGTTGGACCGGCTTATAGGGGCTATATCGACGATCCCATCCGCAAAACCGGGATCATCCCGGAAACGCCACCGGCAGCCCCCGGCGCTTTTATATAATTTTTTTGCACAGGCCCGTATACCGCTGCCTAAAATACCGGTTTTCCGGGCCGCTTCCACTACTGAGGGGTACTCCTTAACAAAGGCGCCCTCCAGGCTGAATTGACATATGGGCCGCAGGAACCTGACCCTGCGCGGCGTTTTTTTGACGGCCCCGATGCCGGCAATCTCTTCCCCTGCCGCCATTTCCTTTTTAAAACGCCATTGGTATTTACCTCCCAATGGGCTTTCCCCTTTAAGGCAGCGCATGATACTGCCCTTGGATACACCGGAGATGCGGGTGGCTTCATTTAAAGAGGGGTACTCGCGCATAAATTCTCCTCCCTGGCTGAACTGCACTACGGGTTTCGGTTTGTGGATATCGCGATTAGCTACAGGCGGCAGTTTTACTATGCCGTCTTTCAAGAGCGGGTCACTCTTTAAACGCCATTGATAACCCGCTGCCGTAACACACTCTCCTGTTAAGCAGCGATTGAAACCGCCGCTGCCGAATCCCACCGCCCGGCTGGCATGGGAAATAGAGGGGAACTCGCCGATAAAGTTCCCATCCAGGTCGAACTGGAGGATGGGTTTGCAGTTATGGGATTTTTTTCCCGGTGTAGGCTGGATGTCGGCGATACCCTTTTTAAATAAGGGATCATCTTTATAGCGCCATTGGTAACCGCCGGAAGTGACCAACCTACCCCTGGCACATTCGGAAATGCTGGCCGGGTTTTTCCCGGTAATCCTGCCTGCTTCCATGACAGACGGATACTCCCGGACAATTTTCCCATCTCGATCGAATTGCAGTACAGCCCGGGCCCTGGTGTGCACTTCGTATTTTACCGGCTCGATGTCCCGGGTTCCCGTGGAAAAGAGCGGGTCTTTTTTGTAACGCCATTGAAAACCGCCGGCTGCTTTGGTTTCACCTTTAACGCCGGCCTGGATCACATTCCTGTCGATACCGGTAGCAGCAGAGGCGCTTTTAATAGAAGGGAATTCCTCGATGAATTTCCCTTCCCTGCTGAATTGCAAAACCGGCACTGCGGCAGCTTTGGTATTCGGTCTCTGGGATTCGATCTGGTTGTAAAGAGAAAAATCGAAAGTCTTTTTGTTTTTCCGGGCTGAATCGGAAGCCCTGGACAGGCGGAGATTTTTGTAGAAATTGTCCGTAACGACATTGTTTATATGAATTACCTGGCGATTTTCTTTTAGTTCGCCGACAAA
This sequence comes from Candidatus Aminicenantota bacterium, assembly GCA_023135565.1. GTDB lineage: Bacteria > Acidobacteriota > Aminicenantia > UBA2199 > UBA2199 > JAGLQA01. The sequence goes on from JAGLSW010000859.1 coordinate 2,954, forward strand.
GTGGGTGTAGACGAGTTCATGAACAAAATAAAACTTAGAAACCCCGAACAGTGATAGGTTCACTCCGAAGTAACCGTTAATAAATGAGTACCGCCGCAGCATGGGCAGTTTGTTCTGGAAACTAACCACCTGCCCGTAATTGGATACGAAGTAAAAACCGAGATATTTGTCGATTTTTTTAAATTTTTCGTCGTCGAATTTTTTAAATTCTAAAAACCAATTGCTGTGTTTTTTCCAATATAGACTGTCTAAGCGTTCCTGGGTTTTTTGATACTCTAACAGGAACTCGCTGTCTTCTTCTCCAAAGCTCATATTTACCTCCATAAAAAAAATCGATAGAATAACCTGATAACCTTTGCAAGGTCACCCTTGAAAAACGAACCCACCTAACAGTGGGAACCGGATTATGCCGGTTTTGCCGGTTAATACCGCCATGGAACGGCATAAAATTTATTTCCTTTTAAGCTTAAGATAAGGCTGTATACAGGTTTTTTCCGAGACCAAGCTCAGAAAAAGAACCACCTGACGGCGGGCCGTGAATTATGTCAAACATGTTCATCGATACCGCCATGTAGTGGCACAATAATTGGAAGCGCTCCAGGTTTTTTCTCCGCTTATTTATTCCCGTTTCTTTTTGGCAGGTTTAGCAGCAGCTATGTTCGTAACCAGTCCCTGGGGCGGCCTTCCGGGGATTTCATACTGGCGATACCTAAAAGACTATTATATCATAATTGTATATTCAATTTCAATATAAATTTTAATTTTGTTTCAGAGATCGGGTTTATGATTCCCGGTTTTTGGTGAACTGCCGTGCAGAAGGCTATTGGCCGGGGACGCTTTTGATTTTAAACCCCACTCGCGTGGCCCCGCACGGGCGGGGAGCCTATGAGCGGCTTCGCCGCA
>JAGLSW010000086.1 GCA_023135565.1 Candidatus Aminicenantota bacterium
AAATTACCCCCGGCAAGGGCAGCGGGTGAGCGCTTTTGATTCTAACTTATCAAAAGTTTTGATCAAACTTTTTCAAAAGTTTGTCTCCCGGCAGGGCCGCCGGAGGCAAAGTAATTTCATATTAGGCCAGATATGCAATCAGCGCCACCTCCCGGCAGTCGGACACATATAACGCACTCAGCAGCGCTTAACGCCGTGCGCACGGGGCGGCTTGACATTTTGTTTAAGATAGCATATAGTATTATCGTAACCGTGGTTACTGTAACGGAGGTTGCGATAAATGAAATTTTACGGCCGCAAAAAAGAACTGGAAACCCTGCAAAACCTCTATAGACAAACCGAAGAAAGCGGGCGCATGACAGTCCTAACCGGTAGGAGAAGAGTGGGTAAAACCATGTTGGCTCTCGAGTTTGCCCGGACTCATAAATTTATTTATCTTTTTGCGGCTAAAAAATCGGAACTGCTGCTCTGCCTGGAATATATCGAAGAAATTAAGAAAGTTTTTTCTATCCCGGTAATCGGGGAGGTTCGCACGTTTAAGGATATTTTTTCACTGCTCTTAGAAATATCGCGGAAAGAACGCTTTACCCTGATCGTTGATGAGTTCCAGGAATTCTATAATATTAACCCCGCGGTCTATTCGGAAATCCAGCATCTATGGGATCTGAACAAAAATCACTGCCGGCTTAATGTTATTTTTATCGGCTCGATTTATTCTTTAGTGCACAAGATATTCGAGAACTCGAAAGAACCCCTTTTCCAGAGAGCGGACCGGGTGTTTCATATCAAGCCCTTTAAGGTCGATACCATTAGTGAAATTTTATCCGATTATGGCTGTAAAGATAAAAAAACGCTTTTCGATTTTTATCTTTTTACCGGCGGAGTGCCTCGCTATATAGACATATTGGTCAAGAATTCGGTTTTTTCTTATGAACAAATCATGAATTTCTTACTGGATGAGTATTCTCCTTTTATTAATGAAGGAAAGAATCTCCTCATCGAAGAATTCGGCAAAGAATACGGCGCGTATTTTTCGATATTGGAATTGATCGCCGCCGGGAAAACGGCCCGGAGCGAGATCGAATCTATTATGGAACGCCAGGTGGGCGGCCACTTAGAAAGGCTGGAGAATGATTATGCTGTGATTTCGAAGCACAAACCCATCGACGCGAAGCCCAACTCACGAATACAGAAATACAGTATCACCGATAATTTTTTAAATTTCTGGTTTCGTTTTATATACCGTTACCGTTCCGCCGTGGAGACGGGGAATTTTGCTTATATAAAAAAGATAATCGACCGGGATTATAATGTGTACAGTAGGCTGCTGCTGGAGGCTTTTTTTAAGGATTTGTTCGCCGGTACGCAGTTGTACAACAGGATCGGCTCCTATTGGGAGAAGGGTAATCTAAACGAAATCGACCTGGTGGCGATAAATGATATAGAAAAAATAATCGTAATAGCGGAGATCAAGTTAAACAAGTCCAGGATAAGATTAGAGGCTTTGAAAAAGAAATCGCAGCGGCTGTTGGCGAAATATGGGGATTACACGCCGCGCTGGTTGGCCTTAGGTCTCGAGGATGCGGAAGAGTATTTGTTTACCGGGAAAAAAATTGACAGTTGAAAGCTGGGGGCGGTACTTTACTGCTATGATAAAAGTCAATTGTTTTTTCAAAAAAATAAATTTTTTCTATTCTATCTTCACAGAGATAGTTTCGATTTCATGCCGTAAGATATCAGAGGGACGGTACTTTTAAAGTTAGATTTGTTATTTTGTATTCAACATATAAGTCGCTATCCGCACCATTTTCGGCCCAGGCAAACCAGTTTTTTGTAAATCTAACATACATTTTTGATAATTCTTCCGGGAATTCGACTATGTATTGGAACTGACCGTCTTCATCAAATAACCGGATTTCATGTTCTTTCCAATTCTTATAAAAATATACGGCGATGTAACCTTTGGGCAGGATATGCAGCGACATAATTACCAGCATTGTCTTAGGGTTTAAGAAAAGGGACAGGCAAGAAATCCTGCAATCATTCCAACATTCCAACGCACCGAGCAC
>JAGLSW010000860.1 GCA_023135565.1 Candidatus Aminicenantota bacterium
ACTTTTGTTTAAAAAAACGAGAAGCCCATCATCGGTTCCCCGCGCCGCGGGGCTTTTGATTAGGGAAGCCTTCTCTTAACTGCTTTCTTAACAAATCGACCTCCTCGTCCCATTTCTTATTATCCCAATCGAAAAGAGACCGGATTTTAGCAAGTATCGCCAACGCCCGGGGCGGATTGTCACCGAGAGAAGTCCTCCTGAGAATCAAATCACTCAGATGCACTACCGATTCTTCTTTTATTATCTTCTTTAATATTTCTAAATCATCTTCCCCATTAGGCTGCCAATCATATGCCATTGAGTGACAGCAAATTTCTTTTTTTGACAACATCTCATCATAAGATATCGCTTTTTTATGACGGAAAATACGCCCCAATACCCGGTCCGACTCTAACCGGGCAGTGGTAAACTTCACCCCGGAAATACTGTACAACCCTTTGACTCCGCCATTTTTGTGGTGGTCGATAAAAGCCGGCCTGCCGCTGAAAGAACCATCAGGTTCGGCAGGCAATACCCCGGGATAAACCCGCAAAATATCTTTATATTCCAGACCTAAACCGGACACTATCTCATTAATATCCCGGATGAATTCTTCCATCTTTTGAAACGGCGCCACAGTCTCCGCTTCGCTCTTCTCCACCAATTTCTCCGGCGATCCCACTAACAACCGCCCTTTCCAGGGATGAAAAAAATAAACAAACCCAGCCTTAGATCGAAGCCCCAGGGCATGACTCGAAAGCGCCTCCCTGTCAAACAATACATTCCACAATAGTTTACGCTTCTTAAATAACCGCGGGTAATCTTTTTCAAAAATCCCGGCTGTGTCGCGGCTCCAGGGGCCGCAGGCGTTGATCACTACCGGGGCGTTGAAAGCAAACTCCTTGCCGCTTTCCCGGTCTTTGCCTTTGACGCCCGACACCTCATCATTCTGCCGGATTAGCCCCACCGCTTCTACATAGTTCAACGCTTTAGCGCCCATTTGGACCGCCAGCTTAAGCGCTGCGATGTAGAACCCCTGGAACTCGGTCAAGCAGCCATCATACCAGACCATACCACCCTTTAGCTCATTCGTGTCAACAGAGGGGAAAAGCTCTATCGTTTTTTCTTTCGATAATACCTTACCGCCGGGCAAATGTTTTTCCCTACTTACCGAAAAATTGCGATCAAAAGAGAGAATATCATTAACCGGCAGCCCGATACGGAAAACGCTTTTCCGGTAAATGCCTTTGTTGTACAGGGGCATCAAACAGGGCAGCACTCCGGTGAATTCGGGAAAATATTTCAAGAACCAGCGCCGCTCTTTTATCGAGTCCCGGAAGCGGAACAAATCTAAAGATTGCAAATAGCGCAGCCCGCCGTGAACCGTGCGCAAATGATTGTGGCTGGTTTTTCCGCAGAAATCCTCTTTTTCTAACAAAAGGGGCTTCAAGCCGCGGCGAACGGCTTCTAAAAGGAGCATAATTCCGTAGATTCCGCCTCCGACAATTATAAGGTCAAATTTCTCTGCTGCAAACTTTTCAAGGTCTCTTTTGATTTCTTTCATTAACTATTATATCATGAATAACCCCGGTATATCAATATCTTAAAATGCAACGATCCTGCTGCGGGAAAAGATTAATCCTGGATAGGCACAGCCTTAAAGCCGATCGAAGATAGCGCTTTTGATTCTCAATTATAAAAAGTTTTGTTCAAACTTTTCCAAAAGTTTGGCCCCCGGCAGGGCCGCCGGAGGCTGTAACTATCAAGCTTTACGAAGCGAGGCGCTCTAAAAGCTTCTCAAACAACATAAGCTGATTCTCGCCAAGGTTGTCTAACACTGAAACACCGCCGCGGTCCGCTCGCTGTATCTCCGGGTCATAAGGAATAACAGCAGCTAATTCTGCCCCCGGTAAGGCTTCCCGAACGAAAGCTTCATCCTGCGGGGATACCACTTTATTGGCTATCCAACAGGTGCTCTCGATGCCGATCTCCCCGGCCATGCGCCGGATGCGTTTACCGCAGTCGATAGAACGCTGCCCGGGTTCGATAACGATCAACATCACATCGACACCACGGGCAGTGGCACGGCCTAAATGCTCGACCCCGGCTTCCATATCCAAAATCAGGGTCTCGTCTTTGTAAAGCACTAAGTCGGTAATCAAAGCGCGAAGCAGCACATTCTCCGGGCAAGCACAGCCGCTGCCACCCTGGTCCACAGCCCCCAAAACCAAAAGATCCACCCCGCGGTGCCGCTCGGCAAAACTACCGGCTATATCCGCTACCTGGGGATTGAGCTTAAACATCTGCCCGTATTGTTTCACTTTAGCTCCGGTGCGCTCCTCGATTAAAGCGGTTTGCTGCGAAATAGGGACGATTTTTTTTTGCTTTTCCGGCGCAATCCCTAAAGCAGAAGCTAAGTTGGCGTCCGGGTCCACATCCACCGCCAGTACTTTCCCGCCCCGGCGAGCCGACAGCAGAGCCAACGCCGCGGCGATAGTCGATTTCCCTACGCCGCCTTTTCCCGATACAGCCAATTTCATTTGCAGCAGCCTCCTTTTCAAATTCCCACCGTCAGGTGGTTTTTTTTCAAGCGTAATCTTAAAAAAACATTATAAATTATAAGTAACAAATTGTAAACAAAAAAGGTTCCCTGGTGATGAAATCTTAGCGGGACGAACCGCAAACCGGTCGTTCCGGGACAAAAGGGGCGCGAAAGAATTAAACTGCTGCTTGCTTTCACAAAACTAAATAGTTCCTCTCCATCTTATTGACAAATTGCGCATATTCATGTATAAACCTTTATGAAAAGAAAAATTCCATCCCCTGCGGCTAACAAGCCGGGAGGTAGGGCCGGCCAATGAAAAAGGAAAATATAATCATCGTTAAATCATTAAAAGAACAGGTATACGACTATCTCCGGGAGCAGATCGGTAAACATAACCTGCGCCCGGGGGCCATGATTAACATGGATGCCACCAGCAAAAAATTGGGCATCAGCAAAACACCGCTGCGGGACGCTTTGATTCAATTAGAAATGGAAGGTTTTGTCACTATTGCACCCAGGCGCGGCATATTTGTCAATACCATGACATTAGAGGATATAAAAAATTTTTACCAGGTCATAGGCGCATTAGAAAACGCTGCGCTAATGGGCGCCTTTGAAAAAATAAACGAACCGGGCATAAAAGAGATGCGGGGATTCAACAAAAAAATGAAAACCGCTGTCGAGAATAATAATTTTCCCCTCTTCTATGAAAATAACCTGCAATTCCACGATAACTATATCAACTTAAGCGAAAATAAGCAGCTAATAAAGACGGTGGCTAACCTAAAAAAAAGATTGTACGACTTCCCGGCCAGGGAAAACTGGGTCAGGGAGTGGGAAGAGGCATCCATCCTGGAACACGGGGAAATCATAAACCTTATCGCGGCAGGTGAAGCCCGCCGGGCGGCGGATTATGTACAAAACGTGCACTGGTCGTTCGCAGTACAGGAAAGATTCATTATGGAATATTATTTTCCGGTGTAGCCCCTGCCGGGTGACGCACTCACCCTATAGCCTCCGGCGGCCCTGCCGGGGGCTAAACTTTTGAAAAAGTTTAATCAAAAC
>JAGLSW010000861.1 GCA_023135565.1 Candidatus Aminicenantota bacterium
CAATTTTAAGGGTCCATTATAACCTGTGTAATCCGTGGGCTGGTTTTGGCTGCGGCCAACAGCCGCGTTAGGTAATCCGTGGAAAAAAAAATAAAAAAAAAGGGACGAGGAATAATCCCCGTCCCTTCTTTTATTATCTTAAAGAAACTATGGTTTCAACAACTCTTGCAATTTCTTATAGTAAGCGTGTTTGTCTTTCTTGAATTGAACCGCTTTCTTAAAGAGTCCTTCCGCAACTTCGGGGAACTGCCACTGCAGCGTTTTGTACCTGGTTTCGCCGGTAAGGAAATCCATCATGTCCGCTCCAGGCTTGGGGTCTTTGGTTTCATAAATGAAGGGATTCTTGCCCTCTGCCAACAATTGGGGATTGTACCTGTAGTTGTGCCAGTAACCGAGTTCTACGGCTCTCTTCTCTTCTTCGATGGATCTGCCCATGTCGATGCCGTGAGCAATACATGGCGAATAGGCTATGATGAGGGAGGGGCCGTCATAGGCTTCGGCTTCAAGAAAGGCTTTCACTACCTGGTTCATGTCGCCGCCGAGACAAACCGAGGCCACATAAATATGCCCATAAGTCATGCTGATAAGACCCAGGTCTTTCTTACCGGTGCGTTTCCCGGCAGCGGCAAATTTGGCTACCGAACCTAAAGGCGTGGCTTTGGATGCCTGGCCGCCGGTGTTGGAGTAGACTTCCGTATCCAATACCATGATATTGATGTTGCGGGTCTGGGCCAGTACATGATCTAAGCCGCCGTAGCCGATATCGTATGCCCAGCCGTCGCCGCCGAGACACCAGACAGATTTGTCAACGAAATAATCCTGCAATTCGATGATTTTGCGGATAATCATTTTGTTTTCTGCGGGCGCTTTTTCCAATGCGGCGGGTAAAAGTTCTCTTACTTTGCCCGCGGCCTGCTGTGCTTCATCAGCGGTGTTTTTCCACAGTTCCATGCATTTTTTAAGGGCTGCCGTCAAACCGGCGTCCGTGCCCTTTTCCAGTAGTTTATCCACATTCCATTTCAACTGTCTGCGGTTGGAGTCAACAGCCAAACGCATTCCGAAACCGTATTCGGCATTATCTTCAAAAAGGGAATTGGCCCAGCAGGGTCCCCTACCCTCTTTGGATTTGGTGTAAGGAATAGTAGGAAATGTGCCGCCGTAAATAGAAGAACAACCGGTGGCATTAGCGACCATCATCCTCTCACCGAATAATTGGGACATCAACTTCACATAAGGGGTTTCGCCGCAGCCGGCACAGGCGCCGGAAAATTCAAACAAAGGTTTCTTGAACTGCGTACCTTTGAGCATGGTGATTTTAGCGCCGTCCAATATGTTATCGGGTAAATCATCGAAAAATTCGGCATTGACGATTTCGCCCGCTTCAAATTCCTCGGCGATGGGTTTGAAAACTAACGCACCGTTTTTCGGCAGGTTCTCAGCGATGAATGCTGCTCTCTCTTTTTTATCCTCGATAGCGTCGGCTTTCTTGTAGACCTTATTCCGGTTCACCGGGCAGGTATGTATACAATTGCCGCAGCCGGTACAATCTTCGGTATAAACCTGGATTTTGAATTTAAGATCCTTATCGTTTTTGGTGTTGGAGTCCAGGGTGTTAAAAGTAGCCGGCGCATCTTTGAGGCTGCCGGGTTCGATCTGCTTACTCCTGATAGCGGCATGAGGACACACCAAACTACACTGGTTGCACTGGATACAATTTTCGGGAATCCAATGAGGCACGTAGGGAGCAATGGCTCTCTTCTCCAATTTGGTTGTGCCCGTAGGAACCTTGCCGTCTAAAGGCATATGGGAGACCGGGATATCATCGCCCTTAAGATGCATGATCTTTTCGATGATGTTCTTAGCAAAATCACCGGCGTCTTCGGGGATGAGTTTTTTCGGTTCATAGGAAGCGGTGATGTCTGCTATCTTTTCCGGGTACTTCACCAGGTGCAGCGCATCTTTGGCTTTATCAACCGCTTTCCAGTTCATTTTCACTATTTTCTCGCCTTTTGTTTTAAATTCTTTCTCGATGAAGTTTTTGGTCAGTTCGATGGCTTTCTTCTCTTCGATGATATTGGAAATGAGAAAAAAGGCCGCCTGCATGGCTGTGCTGATGCGATTACCTAAGCCCACGGACTCCGCGATGGCCAGGCCGTTTATGTTGTAGAATTTGATTTTTTTCTCGATGATGGTTTCCTGCATATCCCGGGGCAGGCGGTTAAATACCTCTTCATTGTCCCATTCCGAGTTTAACAGGAAAATGCCGCCCTCTTTTATCCCCTTTAACAGGTCGTAACGCCCCAAATAAGCAGAATTGTGAACAGCGACAAAATCCGCCTGGGTCAGCAGGTAAGCGGATTGGATTTTGCTGTTCCCGAAGCGCAGGTGGGAGATAGTGATACCGCCCGACTTTTTGGAATCATAGGAGAAATAAGCCTGCACATGCATGTCCGTGCTTTCGCCGATAATCTTGATAGAGTTTTTATTGGCTCCTACCGTACCGTCGGAACCGAGTCCCCAGAACATACAGCGGGTGACATCTTCAGGTTCCGCATCGATCTCTTCTGCGATGGGCAGCGACAAACCGGTCACATCGTCTTCGATGCCTACAGTAAAACCGTGGGAGGCCTTGCCGTCGAGATGATCGAATACGGATTTGACCATGGAAGGAGTAAACTCTTTGGAGCTTAAACCGTACCTGCCGCCGATAATCTCGATGCCTTTGCCGTTCAGGGCAGTCATCACATCTAAGTACATCGGTTCGCCGACAGCGCCGGGTTCCTTGGTGCGGTCCAGTACGGCGATTTTCTTTACCGTATCCGGTATCGCCTTAATGAACGCATCCACTGAGAAAGGCCGGTAAAGCCTGACTTTGATCAAACCGACTTTTTCTCCTCTCTTATTTAGATAGTTTACCGTTTCCTCGGCAGTGTCGCAGCCGGAAGCCATGGCAATTATTATTTTATCCGCATCGGGAGCGCCGAAATAATCGAATAAATGGTACTGCCTGCCTACTTTTTTAGCCAGCAGGTCCATATATTTTTGCACGATGGCCGGGGTCTTATCATAATACTTATTGACCGTTTCCCGGCCCTGGAAATAGACGTCGGGGTTCTGGGCGCCTACCTTGAGCACCGGCCTGTCCGGTGAAAGGGCCCGTTTCCTGAAGGCTTCCACATATTTCATGTCTACCATGGAAGCTATAGTATCATAATCGATCATATCCACTTTTTGGATTTCACTGGACGTCCTGAAACCATCGAAGAAACTCAAGAAGGGGACGCTGGATTCCAGGGTGCTCAGGTGGGACACAACGGCTAAATCCATGGTCTCCTGGACCGAAGAAGCGGCCACTAATGCAAAACCGGTATTCCTGACACACATGACGTCGGAATGGTCGCCGAAAATCGACAGCGACTGGCAGGCCAAAGAACGCGCCGAAACGTGGAAAACCGTAGGCATCATTTCACCGGCAATTTTGTGCATA
>JAGLSW010000862.1 GCA_023135565.1 Candidatus Aminicenantota bacterium
GGTTTTTGGCCGCCGGAGGCTAAGAGGGTGGGGACGCCGTCCCCCCGCCGGAGGCTAAGAGGGTAGGGGCGCCGTCCCCCCGCCGGAGGCAATAATATGAGTAAACTAATAAAAATCGCACTGGTTCAACAACATGCAGTTAAAAACAAAAAAGACAATTTAGAACGCGGACTGGCTGCTTTCGAGGAAGCGGCCAAACAGGGTGCGCAGGTGATTGCTTTTGCGGAACTGGCTTTCACCTATTTTTATCCTCAGCGTCCTGCTGAAGGGGATATTAAGCAGTTAGCGGAGTCTATCCCCGGACCTACCACGGATAAGTTCTCAGAGCTATCTAAAAAACACGAAGTGGTCACTATTTTGAACTTCTTCGAGAAGAAAGGCGACCTGACTTATGATTCTTCGCCTGTGATAGACGCGGACGGCTCGCTTTTGGGAGTGACCCGCATGGTGCATATTATCGAAGCTCCTTGTTTCCATGAAACCGGGTATTACGCCCCCGGCCCCGGTGATGAACTGGTTTTCGAGACCCGGTATGGCAAAATCGGCGTGGCCATCTGTTATGACCGCCATATCCCGGAGTACATGCGCGCTTTGGGCTTGCAGGGCGCCGAGTTAGTTGTAGTGCCCCAGGCCGGGTCCGTAGGTGAATGGCCGGACGGTTTATTCGAAGCCGAGATGCAGGTAGCCGGTTTCCAGAACGGTTATTTTACTGCTTTGTGCAACCGGGTGGGTGAAGAAGATTGTCTTACTTTTGAAGGAAAATCCTTTGTTACCGCGCCTGATGGCCGTATTATAGCGCAGGCTCCCGCGGCGGAAGACACGATTCTTTTTGCCGAAATCGACTTAGATGAAGTGAAAGACAGTCATGCCCGGCGTCATTTCCTGCCCGACCGCCGCCCGGAGCTTTACCCCGGCTGGTTGTAGGCAGCATCCAGCTTTCAGCCATCAGCTTTCAGCAGACGGGCATTCGCTAAATCTACCGGGCTTGCCTCCGGCGGCCAACTTTTTGAAAAAAGTTGGACAAAAACTTTTGTTAAGCAGCCCCAGCCAGGAGCAAGGATTCTATGAGGAGGCTCAACTCCAGCCGCAGGCAAGATTCCTTTAATAAAACCAACAAAAATAATTACTGAAAAAATTGAATTTGTGATATAATGAGTGCGAAACTATATACTACTTATCGGTGAAAATCTTGTTTTTTTGCGAAGATTTTCTAAGAAAGAGGGAATCGTTTTGGATGCCCCTATAGGTTGGGGGTGCCGACCCCCTCTTTGAGATCAGGAGGCCGAATGAATGTACAGGTAAATGTTGAACTTCCTGAGGAAGTTTTTTCCGCCACCAGGAGCACTCCCGCCGATTTTGTAAACGAAATGAGGTTAGCGGCAGCAGTTAAGTGGTATGAAATCGGGAGAGTATCACAGTCCAAAGCAGCGGAAATTGCCGGTGTCAGCAGGCACGATTTTTTAGAAGCTCTAAATAAGTTTGGCGTATCTCCTTTCCAGGTCACTGAAGATGAGCTTGTGAAGGAGCTGGCGATTTGAGCAGCCAATGGATCATAGATGCTTCGTCTTTGATCATTTTGGGCAAGCTCTCATTAATCGATATAGTTACTTCTCTATGCGATAGCCTAATTATCCCTGGAGGGGTCGCCGGAGAGATAATGAGAGGCCCGCCCAATGACAACGCAAAATCATGGCTTACTGGAAAAGGAAAGAAGTATATTAAAAATACCGGTTCAATAGATTTAAGGATAGCTTCATGGGGACTGGGCGTAGGAGAGAGTGAGGTTATTTAAACCCTCAATATACCGCCATTATCGACGACAGGGCCGCTAAAAAGTGCGCCGAGGCGTTTTCGGTTAAAGTAAAAGGAACATTGGCATTGATCGTTACGGCCAAAGAAGCAAATTTAGTACCGCAAGTTAAGCCGGTTTTAGACCGGATGATAAATTTCGGTTTCAGGATAAAAGCCGGTCTCTACGATAAAATCATCGCAATCGTCAACGAATAACCCAACCTCCTATCAGAACTCACTTTAGCTATTCTTATTTCTTTATCGTTGAGTATACAAAATTTATTTTTTTTCATTAGCTGGGTTTTTTCTGGCTCTTATCTATAGAAATTCTCGCCATAAATCCTCAAAAGCAGCGGGATCAAAATCCAAACTTCTCACAGACTTCGTCAAAAGGTATCCCCTCTTTGCGCTGCCGCGCTTCTAACAGCCGCTTTTTCATGGTTTCATTTTTTAACAGGTAGTTGGTTTCGTCTTCCGATGTAATTTCTTCCCAAAGATCGATGGGCAGTATTACACCGGTGTTTCTACCCTCTGCATCTACTATATATTGAACATTTGTTACATTCATTTTCAAACTCCAATACTTGTATTAATACAAAACCAAAGATAAATCAACTTAAAAAATCGTAATCCATAACTCAGCACTTGCGTCCCCCTCTCAGCTTCGCCGAACGGGACCTGGCATTCTCCGCTTTCTCAACTTCCGAAGCTGTGATCGGCTTTTTGGTCAAAATCTCGATCAGACCAGCCTCCTTGCCCTTTCGCAGCGCATTCTTGGCTATCCGGTCCTCTAAAGAATGAAAAGAGATAATCACAATCCTGGCGCCGGTTTTCATTTTCGGGAAAAGTTCGATAAAAAAATCTTCAAGACCGGCCAACTCCCGGTTGACTTCGATTCGCAGCGCCTGGAAAACCCTGGACAACGGGTCCATGGTCCTTTTCCGCGGGTAAATCCGGCGCACGATCTCTTTTAAATCTGCGCTGCTCTCTATCCTTTTATTCTTGCGGTGAAACACGATTTGCTCGACTATCTTTACCGGCCCGCCTATCTCGCCGTACTTTTTTAAAATTTCGCACAACTCCCGGTAACTATAACTATTCACCACTTCGCATGCTGTAAGACTTTGCTCTTTGTCCATCCTCATGTCCAACGGCGCGCTTTGAGAATAAGAAAAACCCCGGCCCGGTTCATCCAATTGAAAAGAAGAAACCCCGAGATCAAATAAAAATCCGTCTATTTTCCCGATTTCTATAGGCAGGGACTCGATCTCCCTGAAATCCGCTTTAAAGAATTCGTATCTGCCGCTAAAACCGGCCAGCCTTTCCCGCGTTAGCTCTAAAGCTTCTATGTCCCTATCGGTTCCGTATAAGAAATTACCCGGGGCAGCTTCCAACACAGCGGCGCTGTGTCCGCCCAATCCCACCGTGCCGTCGAAAAAGATTCCCCCTTCCGCTGCCCGCAGTAACTCAACCACTTCGTTTACAAGTACAGGTATATGTTTTTTATTTAAGTCGTCCACTATTAAGTAATATAGATTAAAGATGATTTGCTGTCAAGTGCCGGGGCTTTTGTTTATTGAGAACCAAAAGCGCTCTTGCCTCCGGCGGC
>JAGLSW010000863.1 GCA_023135565.1 Candidatus Aminicenantota bacterium
TTGCGGAAAATGGGTTATAATATATTTTTATTAAAAAAAACGAATCGTGACAGGATCAAAAGTTTCTAAACCCCACTCGCGTGGGGAGGCGATAAGCTGTTTCGCAGCAGGGAAGCTCTTTTGTTTTTAGCTGGAGCTGAATGCTGGAGATGGAGCTGCCTTAGCGTTTTTGCTTCTAAAACTGAAAAATTTCCTATCACCAGGAGGTCAAACTATGTCTTCTATAAAAAAGGTAACTGTATCCCCAATCAGGATGGTTAAAAAAGTAGCCCTGATGTTTTTTTTGTTATGCATGATGTTCGGCACGGGTGCGGATTTAGACGCCTGCGATACCTGGGTGGCACTGAAAAACGCCACCGGCAGCGATTTTGTGTTGTTCGGTAAAAACAGCGACAGGCCACTTTTCGACTGTCAGCCCTTAGTATTTTATGCGCGCAAAAAATGGCCCGCCGACGCGCAAGTAAACCTGGGCCGCATTAAGATTCCCCAGGCGCCGGAGACCTATGCCACCATAGGTTCCAGTCCTTATTGGTGCTGGGGTTATGAAGAGGGAATCAACGAATTTGGGGTGGTCATCGGCAATGAAGGGGTTTCTTCTAAGGCGCTGGTTGAAAACAAAACCGCCGCCCAAAACGGGAAAGCCCCGGAATTTGGCCCTACCGGGATGGATTTGATAAGGTTTGCCCTGGAAAGAGCGAAAACCGCCCGCCGGGCCGTGGACGTTATTACCGGGTTGGTGGAGAAATACGGCCAATTCGGATCCGGGCGCCCTACTGAGGGAACCCGCGGCGCATATGACAATTCTTATATTATTGCCGACGCAGAGGAAGCTTACGTGTTGGAGACCGCCGGTAAACACTGGGCGGCAAAGAGATTCAAGCAGGGCGCCACTTCCATATCCAACGCCCTGACTATCGAAACCGGCTGGGATCTGGCCTCTAAAGGCATGGTAAACTATGCCTTAGAAAAGGGTTGGTGGCCCAAAGATAAAAAGAAAAGTTTTAATTTTAAAGATGCTTATAATGACGACACCCCGGCAAATATAGCAAGAACGAAGCGGGCCTGTACCCGCGCAGGCAGGTCCGCCGAACTCTTAAAAGAGAAGGCCGGACAGGTAGATATTCCCTGGATGAAAAGCATTGCCCGGGACCGCGGCACTTCCCCCTCCATCGACTTAAACCAGACAGCCGGTTCTTGTGTGGTTGAACTTCCCGGCAAAAAGGACCGGCTCCCCGTATTCTGGTGGTGTGCAGCCGTACCTTCCAGCGGTTGTTATGTGCCTTTTTTTGTTCACGGCAGCAAATTGCCGGGCATCGTATCTACAGCCGGGACTTTCGGCAAAGTAGTCGAAGCGCCCCGCAAAGTGAAACAAGATTCTTTCTCCGCCGCATCTTACTGGTGGTTATTCCGTGACCTATCCGACAAAGTGAATGAAGACCGGGACAAGAGGCTGCGGGCAGTGCGGAAGGAATTTAACGCTTTAGAAAAAGAGTTTGCCGCCGCAGTGCCGGGAATCCTGGAAAAAGCAGTGGCCCTGCGCAAAGCCGGGAAGTTTTCCGAAGCAGCGGCAGTGTTGGATAATTATACCGCGGCCTGTGTAGACAAAGTGGTTAAGAAAGTCAACGAACTGCGCAAACGTTTTGAAGAGAAAGCGGAACCCGTTCCGACAAAGTACAAACCTTATGTAGGAATTTATATCGCTAATTTTGGGCCTTTTAAAGATGCAAAAATGAAAATGAAAGTAAAAAACGGCCGGTTAACCATCGCTATTCCCGGCAGGGCGACGATGGAATTAAAAGACCCGGACGATAATGGGTTATGGTATGTTGTCAGGATGGGTACGACTGCTTTTTCTTTCGACCGGGACAAACAGGGCGAAGTCACCGACATGAACATGATCCAGGTAAACCAATTAGTTAAGAAAGCAGTCAAGCCGGGCAGTGAGGAAGAAAAAGCAATTCAAAAAAACGTACCGGAAAAGTATAAACCCTACGTAGGTGATTATATCAATTTTACCAGCACCGTGGTATTTAGAGCCTTTGTCAAGGAAGACAGTTTGGTGCTCGATTATAGGAGCAAAGATATCATCCCCCTGAATCCCCCGAACGAGAAAGGGTGGAGGTATTTTACTAAGGACAAACGGGCTTCGGTTACTTTTGTGGTGGATAAAAAAAACGGAAACACTGTGATGAAATTATTCCAGGAGATCAAAATACCCAGGGAAAAATAGCCCCGTGCGCACGGGGAGGCGATGAGCGGCTTCGCCGCAAGGGGCAGCGGGTGAGCGCTTTTG
>JAGLSW010000864.1 GCA_023135565.1 Candidatus Aminicenantota bacterium
GGTTTCTGGACTTCCCAAAACTTTTGTTTAACGGTACACTTTTGTGTTTTTTGCCGCGCAGGGGTTTATCGGCTGGGGGCACCGTCCCCCCGCGCAGCGGCTTATAGGCTGGGGACGCCGTCCCCTCAAAGGCTTTCGGGTTCGAAATACTCTAAGGGATGCTGACAGGACGGACATTTCGGCGGCGGTTCCGTTCCTTCATGAACATACCCGCATTTGGAACATTTCCACCTGATGGACTTTTCCCTTTTGTATAGCGTTCCTTTTTCTACCATTTCCAGCAGCTTTTTGTACCTCTCTTCATGCTCTTTTTCCACTTTGGCTACTTGTCTGAATAGGGCGGCGGCTTTTTTGTTTCCTTCTGCTTCAGCTTCTTTGGCAAAAGTGGGGTACATCTCGGTGTGCTCATAGTTTTCTCCGGCAATGGCGGCTTGCAGGTTGGCTTTGGTGTCCCCGATTCCCTGCAGCAGCTTAAACTCATCTTTAGCGTGCTGCATCTCGTTCAGGGCTGTTTCTTCAAAAAATTTGGCGACGTAATGATAGCCTTCTTTCCTGGCTACTTTGGCAAAATAATCATACTTGTTCCTTGCCTGGGACTCCCCGGCAAAGGCGGCTTTTAAATTTTCTTCTGTTTTTGACATTTTTTCTCCTAAAAATTTTTCTCCTAAAAATAGGTTAATGTTTAGTCTTCTTCCGGTTCGAACTGGTCTTTGCCTACTCCACACAGGGGGCAGACCCAATCATCGGGGATGTCTTTAAAAGCTGTCCCCGGGGCGACGCCATTATCAGGGTCGCCTTCGGCCGGATCGTAAACATAACCGCAAGGGCCACAAACATATTTTTGCATTTTATCCTCCTAAAATTATTTTGATATTTTTTTGCCTCCGGCGGCCCTGCCGGGTGACGCCCCCATTGAGTTTTTCGTCGGGGGCCAGCGGCATACCGCACCTTTGAAAAAGTTTGAACAAAACTTTTGATTATCCAACATTTCATGATTGACACAGCATTAATTTTCTTGAAGAATTTCTTCGTCGTAGATCAATTCTAAACGCAGTTTATGCTTGGCTTCCTGCTGGGCCAACAAGTTGAAAGTATCTTTCATGCCTTTATCTTCACTCAACTCAGCCAGTTTGGAGTAGAGCATAAAGGCCGTTTTTTCCCGGTGCATGGCCAGGGTGAGCGCATCCTGGTAATCCATGTCTATCGCCGCCTGCACGTCCAAAAGGTAGTCGGAAATCTTAAGGTCCGTAATTTTCCTGCTTGTGGATTGAAAGGTCTCTCCTTTTTTGATTCGCAGGAGAAATTCTTTATGCCCCAACTCTTCTTCGGCTAAATCTTCAAAAACTCCCTGGAGAGATTTTTTCCCCACTTTCTTGGCCCATTCGGTGTAAAACAGGTTGGCGTTTTCTTCGCTTTTAATAGCAAAATCCAGCGCTTCGTCTACGTTCTTAAAGGCGATGGCTTGAAGTTCACTTTTTAATTCACTCATTTTTTTTTCTCCTTTGCCATTACATGGCGGTAACGAACAACATGTTGTACATATTTCGAGTTCCCGCCGTTAGATGGCTTTTTTTTAAGCTCAGTCTTGAAAAAACACTATACAATTTCATACTTCATTCTATAATTCCCGGCTTTTTTTGTCAAAGGTTTTGCGGCTTTTTTTTTAAAAAATCCCGGCAAGAAGTAATCATTCCAACTTCCCGTACATTTGCAGGGTGGATAATTTCTCCACGATAGGCAGGTCGGCGGCGGCAAAATCGTAGTTTTTCAATTCATCCCGGCTGATCCACTTGATCTCTTCGTGATCGTGGAGTTCGAATTTACCGGCTTTGTATTCCACTAAAAAACTGATCAGCTCGATCGATTTGTCGTGGTAGTGGTGCACACTGCGCAAAAAAAACTGCCGGATTTGGGTTTCGATGGAGAATTCTTCCTGCAATTCCCTGACTAAACAGGCTTCCGGGGTTTCGCCGGGCCTGATTTTTCCACCGGGAAATTCCCATTTAAGACCCATGTGCCGGTCTTTTTTGCGCTGGGCAATTAGAATCTTACGGTTTTGAATAATAACTGCTGCTGTTACTTGTATCGGTTTCTTTTTCATTTTTTATTATACCATAGCCTCCGGCGGCCCTGCCGGGGGCCAAACTTTTGTTAACTTCATGGCAGGCAAGAGCTTCTCTGCCTCCGGGATTGAACATCGATAACCGATTCTCCTATTTCACCGGGAATTCGATGGTAAACTTAGAACCTTTGCTTTTTTCAATTTTTAAAGTGCCATGCAGTTGCTTCACCAATGCCTTAACAATCTGTATGCCTAAAGTCCCGGCCTCTTCGATACTAAAATCAACAGGAAGACCGATGCCATTGTCCGCGACACTCAAGATGGCCTTGTCCCCGGCGACGACGCTCAAATCTATCGCTATTTCCCCGTCTCGCTGCCGGGGAAAGGCATATTTAAGCGAATTGGTGACCAGCTCGTTGATAATTAGAGCGCAGGGGATGGCTTTGCCGATCTCAAAAAGGATTTCCCCGGCCTTTATTTTAAACCGGACTCCCGGCGCCAATTCCGGGGAGGCGCTGCGTAGATGACCCGTTAAACTGCGAATATATTCATCGAAATCGATCCTGGCCAGGTCTTCGGCCTGGTATAATTTTTCGTGGATAAGAGCTATGGAATGGATGCGGTTATTCACTTCCATCAACACGGCGGCGCTTTTTTTGTCATCTACCCTGCGGGAGTGCAGGCTTAACAGGCTGTTGATTAACTGCAGGTTATTCTTCACCCGGTGGTGAATCTCTTTCAACAGCACCTCCTTTTCCACTAAGGAGGCTTTAATCTTCTCCCTGGCCAGATGATGGGCGGTGATGTCCGCTGCTATGCATAAAATACCTTCGGGCACGGGGTAAACCCGCACTTCATACCAACCTCTGGGTCCATCCGGGAAATTGAATTCATTAACCACGGCGCCGGGCTGCCCGGTCCGGATCACATCCAGGTAGGTTTTAAAAAATTTGCTCTCCTCGATGCCGGGGAAAAGTGCGGTTATTTTTTTGCCCAACAAATCCCGGGGCGACATGTGCACCAACCGGGCTGCATTCTCATTTACCAGGGTATAACGCCAGTCGCGATCCAACACATACACGCCGTCGGAGATAGATTCCAACAGGTGTTTGTAGCGCTCTTCGCCGCGCTGTAGTTTCAGGTTCTGTTCTTCGAATTTTTTCTGCAGCCGCCTGATGGTCAGGTGGGTGTTCACCCGGGCGGCTACTTCTTCTAAATCGATGGGCTTGGTGATGTAATCTACGGCCCCTAAAGCGAAGGCTTTGACCTTTTCCGCTATTTCGGCGATCACGGTCATAAAAAGAATAGGGCTGTCCTTTGCTTTTTCGTCCCCTTTGAGGCGGCGGCAGACTTCGAAGCCGTCTATGCCGGGTAATTTTATATCTAAAAGAATGATGTCGGGTTTGAGATCAGCGGCGCGCTGAACAGCGCTTTCCCCATCTTCAGCCACCAACACTCTAAACCCGGATGCGGCAAAATAATCGTTCAAAAGGGATAAATTCATGGGATCATCGTCAACAATCAATATCGTTTCTTTTTTTTCTATCATTTTTTTGTCCTCTAAAGAAAACGGCGCCGGGCAAGCGCCTCAACTGCCGGGGGGCGGTAGGTAGGTTTCGAGAAATTCGCTAATCCTGCGCATTTGAAAACCTTTGAGATAACGCTCTATGACCCGGGCAAAAGGCCCTAACCGCGGCTCCGCCTGTTCTAATTCCCGCACTCGTGTTTTAAGAGCGTTTATGTCGCCTATGCGGGATAATTCATACAACACCGCCACATCTAAGGACGAAGGTGCAGGCAGTTGTGTTTCGCTTTCCCCGGGGGGGGCGCTCACTGCCGCGTCGGCTGGGGCTTCTACGGCAGACGCAGCTTCCGCGGCTTCCACAGCAGACGTGGTGGACGCGGTAGAGGGCAGCGGGATGTCGAACCAGAAAGTAGTGCCTTGACCAAATGTGCTTTTTACATACAATTCCCCTCCCAATAAACGCACTAAATTGCGGCTGATAGCCAGTCCCAAAGCGCTGCCTTCCCTCATCTTTTTCCTTTCACCTACCTGCCGGAAGGGTTCGAATATGCTTTCTAATTCCTCCGCGGTTACTCCGGGGCCGGTATCTTCAACACAGAAACGGAACATATGGCTTTCCGGGATGATTGCCCCTGCTCTAAGAGTGACGCTGCCCTTGTCGGTGAATTTTACGGCATTGCCTAAGAGGTTGATCAGCACCTGGCGCAGGCGTCTTTCGTCGCCGTGCAGGCGATTAGGGGGGACGCTGTCGAGAAGTTTATCGCTGCTGAAATCATAGGGCTGGAATATAAAGGAGATGCCTTTGTCTTCGGCACGCAGGCGGACGATGTCGCAGGTGCTCCTGAGAAAAGTGGGCAGGTAAAAATCAACCGGTTCGAGTTCCACTTTGCGGGCTTCGATGCTGGCCAGGTCGAGCACGTCGTTTATGATGGAGAGGAGATGGTTGCCGCTTTGTTCGATGGTCTCCAGCCCGCTTTTGTGGTCCTCTTCTTCAAGGGAGTCCTGCTGCAGCAGTTGGGCATAACCCAGGATACCGTTCAGCGGGGTGCGCAGTTCATGGCCCATGCCGGCCAGGAATTCGCTTTTGGCCCGGTTGGCATTTTCAGCGGCTTCTTTTGCTTTTTGCAAGGCGTCGTCGTGCTGTTTTAATTCTCTAAAGAGCAGGTTGTAGGGTTTAGTCAGGGCTGTTTCGATCATGGCTTTATAAATGAGGTAATAGGAGACAAGCTTTAAAACGTGTCCCGACATATTGAGTATACCGTACACATCCGTATAAAGAGTGAAAGCCATTTCCGCGGCCATGGTCAGGAAAATAGAAGCGCTTATCAAGCGCAGCACAGCGGCGTCGAAGTCCCGTTTTCTTTTCCACAGCAGGGCGACAGTGACCAAAAGGATAAGACAGATGGTATACTCGCTTATTATTTTAAAATTAGTTAAGCCTTTCCCCGGTACAAAGCAGGTGGGAAAAACATCGAACACGAACACAGCGCCTAACAAAAGTAATCCGGCTGCCGTAAAGAGGGAAATAATAAGGCCGGCATTCAGCTTCCGGTCGGATAGGGGAAGCAGGGCGGCGAAAAGCAGTGAGAGACTCTCTACACCGCGGGTGATAATCCATAACTGGGTAGGTAGGTTGGAGCCGGAACCGGGAAATATTTCCATACCTTTGTAAGTCAGGGTGTGCAGCAGGTCGAAGGAGCCTACAAAAAAATAGGCGATGCCGACGAACAAGAAAAAACTGTTGTTGTGGAAGCGGCGCGAGTTCCAGGCCACCATAAAAATACCGAAAGCAATGATTATACTAAATATCTCCACTAAGCTGTGGAAAAGAAGATAATTGTGTAACCGGGACAGTAGGATTGCCGATAAGAGCAGCACACCGGGCAGTACCCGCGGGAAATCCCGTAAAAAAATCGACGAGTTGTCGTTTGTTTGTGTTTCTTTTACTAATGTCATCGTTTATCCAAAATCGACCGGGAAATTGCCGGTCAACTCTTTGCCTCCTTGCCGTTTTCCTTTGTTACCTGGAATTCGAGGACGAATTTTGTGCCGCTGCCTTTTGCCACCCGGACGGAGCCGTGTACTTGCTTAGATAGAGCTTTTACGATCTGCATGCCTAAAGTTGTCGCCTTCCCCATGTCGAAACCGGCGGGTAGACCGATGCCGTCGTCGGCGGCAGTCAGGGTAATCTTTCCACTATCAGCGGTTTTAAGCTCGATCGAAACTTCCCCTTTCCGCCCGTTGGGAAAGGCATATTTCAAGGAATTGGTAACCAGTTCGTTGATAATCAGGGCGCAGGGTATGGCTTTGTCGATAACTAAGAAAAGGTCGG
This sequence comes from Candidatus Aminicenantota bacterium, assembly GCA_023135565.1. Lineage (GTDB taxonomy): Bacteria > Acidobacteriota > Aminicenantia > UBA2199 > UBA2199 > JAGLQA01. The sequence continues at coordinate 5,920 of JAGLSW010000864.1, forward strand.
CCATTTTCAAGTTCAAACGGACGCCGGATATCCTGGCCGGGGAAGAGTTAAACAGGTGGGTGGTCAGGTCGCGGATATATTCGCCGAAATCGATTTGGCCTAAGCTTTCCGAGCAATACATTTTCTCATGGATTAAAGCGATGGAGTTTACACGGTTCTCCACCTCTTTTAGGAGGGCGATGCTTTCTTTGTCGTTCAGCCGGCGCGACTGCAAGCTTAAGAAGCTGTTGATTAATTGCAGGTTATTCTTAACGCGGTGGTGAATCTCTTTTAGGAGCATCTCTTTTTCTTTAAGAGAGGCTTTGACCTGCTCCTCCGCCTGTCTGCGTTTGGTAATGTCGCGAACAATAGCGATCATAACCGGTTCCGTTTTGATATCTATCAGCCTGGCGGAAACTTCCACCGGGAACTTAGAACCATCTCTGCACACATGCACGGACTCGAAATTCAGTATCTCCCCGCCCAGTATGCGCAGGGCTTTATCTGTAAGATCTTTCTGGCTGTCGATATCATCGATGACCGAATAGGGCTTACCGACCAATTCTTCCCGGGTGTAGCCATGTTTTGCGCAGGCATATTCATTAACGTCTACGATAGCGGGGCCGTCTTTATGAGTTGGGTCTATGATAAATATATAATCGGAGGCGTAGTTAAATAAAGCCCGGTAGCGGTCCTCGCTTTCCCGCAGCGCTTCATCGGCCTGTTTGCGGTCGCTGATTTCCCGGCGCAGCCGGCGGTTTTTCTCTTCCAGGCTCTTCTGCAGGCGGCGCAGGGTGAGATGGGTATTAATACGGGCGGCTGCTTCTTCTAAGTCGATGGGTTTGGTCAGGTAATCCACTACGCCGAGTTTAAAGGCTTTGACTTTATCTTTTACTTCAGCCTTGACCGTCATAAAAATGATAGGGATATCCCGGGTTTCCTCTTTTTCTTTTAAGCGCACAGCCAGGTCGAAACCGTTAGCGCCGGGCAGCATCACATCTAAAATAATCAAGTCCGGCGGGGCGCTCTCCACTATCGAAAACATCTCCCCGGCATCCTCGGCAATTTGCACTGTGTGACCGGGTTTTTCTAACATTTTTGCTAAAAGTTCGGCAATAACCGGGTCGTCGTCCACTACCAGGATACTGCCGGCATAATTTTTTTCATTCATATCGTTTTGCCTCGATGTTTACAAATACTTCGTAAAAGTTTGCTAAAAAACAAGCTTTTCGGTCACCGGGCCGGGTTTGAAATTACCCGGCGGTATCGTTCCCGTCTTTTATTGGGAAACGAAGGGTAAATTTTGTCCCCTTACTGGTGTCGATCCGCAAAGAACCGTGCAGTTGACCCACTAAAGCTCTAATAATCTGCATACCTAAGGTTTCTACATTTTCGATATCGAAAGCGTCGGGTAAACCGGGGCCGTTGTCCGTTACCATCAGCGCCACTTCTTCCCCGGCAGCGGCGGTTTTAAGTTCGATCGATATTTCTCCCTGACGGCCGTCGATAAAGGCATATTTCAAAGCATTAATTACCAGTTCATTAACGATAAGGGCGCAGGGTATGGCTTTGTCCACTTGCAAAAAAAGGTCGTCGGTTATCATTTCTAACTTAACGGCAGGCGGCCCGGGGGGGAAAGTTTCCAGCAGGTTAGCTGTCAGGGTGTGGATATATTCACCGAAATTGATGTTGGTCAGGTCTTCCGATTCGTACAATTTTTCATGCACTAAGGCGATGGAAAACACCCTATTTCTTATCTCCCTAAGTATGGCGGCGCTCTCTCTATCCTTTAACTGGTTGGCCTGGAGACTGAGCAGGCTGTTGATCACCTGGAGATTGTTTTTCACCCGGTGATGAATCTCTTTGAGAAGGAGTTCTTTCTCCCTGAGCGAAGCTTTGATCTGCTCCTCCGCACGCACCCTGCGGCTGATATCCACTAAGGTGAAAACTAACCCGGTCACCTGGCCGGCGGAGTCTTTGATGGGTATCAAGCTCCAATCCCAATAGGTGGCTCCGCGTTTCGGTTGTTCCGGGTATTCGAAAGGTTTGGCATAGGCAAAATAGGGCTCCCCGGTCTCTACTACCCGGTCGAAAATCTCCTTGTTCCCGGGATCAGGGTATAAATCGAAATGGTTTTTGCCGGGGAAAAAAGAAGGATCACGATCATCAGCTTGCGCATAAGCCCGGTTCACCCAGACAAAATTAAACCGCTGGTCTAAATAAACTACCAGCATGTGTGTAGAATTAAGGGTAGTTTCAAGGAGTTGAAAGGTTTCGGTTAGTTTCGCTTCGGCCTGTTTTCGTTCGGCAATTTCCTGCTGCAAACGGCGGTTTTTTTCTTCCAGGCGTTTTTGTAAATTGCGCAGGGTGAGGTGGGTTTTGATGCGGGCCAGCGCTTCATCCGGGGTGATGGGTTTGGTGATATAATCCACTGCTCCCAATTTAAAGCCTTTGACTTTATACTCCAATTCATCTTTGCAGGTCAAGAAAACGATAGGGATGTCCCCGGTCTTCCCGGTAGATTTCAGCCGTGCGGCAATATCGAAGCCGTCTTCTCCGGGCAGCAGGACGTCTAAAACGATAAGGTCCGGTGGGCTGTGGCCGATTTTGACAAAGGTTTCTCCGGCATCGGCGGCGGTTTCCACTTTATAGCCCGCATCTCCCAGCAATTCGGCCAGGGCCTGGCGGATACTGGGATCGTCATCCACGATTAAGATAGTGTCGGTACGGCTGCCTGGGCTCATATTCTCACTCCTTCACCAACCCGCTGCCGGTATCCTTTTCTTTTAGCCGGAACTCGATGGTGAACTTTGTGCCTTTACTTTTATCTACCTGCATGAAACCGTGCAGTTGGCCTACTAAGGCATTTATAATCTGCATGCCTAAAGTTTCCGGTTTTTCTACAGGGAATTCACCCGGCAAACCGACGCCGTTGTCCGCGACTGTTAAGGCTATTTTGTCGCTGTTTTGCAATTTGAGCGCCACCGTGACCTTTCCCTCCCGGCCGCCGGGGAAAGCATGTTTCAAAGAGTTGGTGACCAGTTCGTTGATGACCAGGGCGCAGGGGATGGCTTTGTTAACTTCTAAAAAAAGGTCGTCCGCGTCGATATTTAATTCCACTGCCGGCAGGTTGGTGGCATAAGCGTCGAAGAGGCGGCTGGTTAAGGTGCGTACATACTCGCCGAAATTGATATTTGCCAGGTCTTCGGATTGGTATAATTTCTCGTGCACTAAGGCGATGGTGTCGATCCTATTTTTACATTTTTCAAAAACCGCCAGGCTTTTGGCGTCCCTGACTTCCCGTGACTGTAGGTTCAGCAGGCTGTTAATAATCTGTAAGTTGTTCTTAACACGGTGATGGACTTCTTTTAAGAGCACTTCTTTTTCCCGCAGCGATATTTTAATTTTTTCTTCGCTATTACGCAGCGCTGTTTCTACTTTCTTGCGTTCTGAAATCTCCCGGCTGAGCCGGGCGTTTTTTTCTTCCAGGCTCTTTTGCAGGACGCGCAGGGTTAGATGGGTATTGATGCGGGCGGCTGCTTCATCCAGGTTGATCGGTTTGGTAAGATAATCCACTGCTCCCACTGTAAAGGCCCTGACTTTATCTTTTGCGTCGGTGCGCACGCTCATGAATATGATGGGAATATCGCGGGTTGCCCTGGCTGCTTTCAAGCGGGAAGCAATAACGAAACCGGTGGTGCCGGGCAGGTTAATATCTAAAAGGATGATGTCGGGCGGATTAGTTCCGGTGACTTCGAACGCAGTCTCAGCCCTGGTAGCCACCTGCACTTTATAACCGGCTTCATCTAAGAATTCGCGCAAAACATTGAACATATAAGGATCGTCATCGATGATTAAGACAGAACTGCGCGTGTCGATCCTCTCGCTATTACTCATTTGTTACCTCCGGGCCAGGGCCAGTGGCAGCAGCCATTAGATACCGGTAAAAACACTAAACGCTGCCACACGCTGGTGGGGTTTTCGAATGGAAGCTCGAAAAGCGTTTAATCATCAACCAGGGAATTATTATACCAGAATCGGTTCCTATTATCAATTCGTTAAGTTGTAACAACCCGGTTTTGGGGGAAAGCGGGGTTGTCCGGTGGAAAAGTAGAGGTAAGCTGGTGGAAAAGGTATGGTTAAGCAGTGGAAAAGGTAAAATAAAGTAGTGGAAAGGAGGTACTTTAGCCGTGGAAAAGGGGTACTTTAACCGTGGAAAGAGGTCACCGGGCCGTGGAAAAGGGGTACTTTAACCGTGGAAAGGGGTTACCGGGCCGTGGGAAGGGGTACTTTAGCCGTGGAAAGGCAGTCATCGACCTGTGGAGAGGCGGTGGAAAGTATCGGCAGAGGCTCGCTTCGTGCCGAACAGGAAACTTGACAAATATCGCCGAATTCTATAAAGTATAAATGTGGAAACTTCAAAAGAAAAATATAATATCTTCTTCGCAGGAAAAATCAAGCCCGGTGAAGACCTTACCCAGGTAAAAAACCGCATGGCAGCCCTCTTCAAAGTAGAACCGGCGGTAATAGATAGGATTTTCAGGGAAACGCCGACTATCCTGCAGCGCAGCCGGAAAAAAAACCAGGCTCTAAAATATAAAGAGGCTTTTGAAAAAACCGGGGCATTGTGTCGCATAGAAACGGAAAACACCGCTGCTCCACTAACTGCCGAACCTGCCCCTCCAGTGACAGGGGATAAACCGCCGGAACAGCCGGCTGGGCGCCCCCCCTATCCCCCGGGACGCTCGCAGCCTGGACAACCTATGCAACCTGAACCGCCCGAGCAGCTTGAACAGCCTGAACAAACAGTTCCCCGGGTACAGCACATAGAAAAAGACGCCTACAAAGCTTTAGGCGGCGGTCTGGTTCTGGCCGCGGTTTTCTTTTTTATTCCTTTTCTCGCCTATGTGTTTCAATACTTGATCGTGCTGGTTCATGAATTAGGACACACTATTACGGGCTGGCTCTATGGTTATCCTTCGCTGCCGGCTTTCGACTTTATGTACGGCGGCGGGATCACTTCACACCAAAATAGGACCATGATTATCGTTGTTATTGTCTATTTGCTGTTAGGCTGGCTTCTTTTCCTGTTCCGCAGGAATCCTTTAAGCCTAATTATCCTTATAATAATAGCGGTTTGTTATTCTCTTATCGTTTTTACTTCCGCCCACCAGGTGATTATACTATTCATGGGCCACGGCACTGAACTGGTCTTTGCCGTGATCTTCCTTTACCGCGCCCTCAGCGGCAGCGCCGTGCTTGTCCCGGCTGAACGCCCTCTCTATGCATTTTTAGGCTTTTTTATCCTGTTTATGGACGTCCGCTTTGCCCACCGCTTAATCACCAGCGCCGTGTACCGGGCAGAATACGGGGCAGCAAAAGGCGGCGGCGACTGGATGGATTTCAGCCGCCTTTCCGAATTTTTCGGCGTGGAATTAACTTCTATGGCCGCTTTTTTCCTTTTTATGTGCATATTCGTTCCCATCACGGCCTACCTGATCTTCCGCTGTAAAGAATACATAGATGTTTTTGTAGACAGGGTAATAGAACTATAGCCCGGCAATTTTCAATTTTATACCCCTGGGGCTTGAATTTTTATGCTATTTATGTTATTTAGTTATCTAAGGAGTAAAAGGGTGCAATTCGGATGAATACAACCGCTTTATCGACAAAAAAAAGCAAATTAATGGCCGGCTTAGACGTAGGCTCCACTACAGCTAAAATTGCCGTGGTGGATGAAAACGATAATTTTAAACTGGTTCATTCAGAATATAAAAGACATAAAGCCAGGGTCTATGAAACCATCGACTCCCTGCTGGAAAATGCCAAAAAGAAATTAGGCGACCGCAGCATCGGTCTCGTTATTACAGGCTCGGCAGGGATGGGGATTTCCGAAAGGGCCGATATTCCTTTTGTCCAGGAAATAGTGGCCTCTACCGGGTTAATTAAGAAAAAATACCCGGCAGTCAAAACCCTTATCGACATCGGCGGCGAAGATTCCAAGATGATATTCTTTGCCGACGATAAAGTGCCCGATATCCGCATGAATGGGAATTGCGCCGGAGGCACAGGCGCTTTTATCGAACAAATGGCCGCCTTACTAAATATCTCGCTGCCCGGTTTTAACGATCTGGCGGTAAAACATAAGGCGATTTATCCTATCGCTTCGCGATGTGGAGTCTTTGCCAAAACCGACGTGCAGAACCTGCTGAGCTGCAAAATCCCCAGCGAAGATATCGCTGCTTCGGTATTTCATGCCGTAACGCTCCAGGGACTTAACACCCTGGCCAGGGGATTCGATATAAAAACCCCGGTGATGTTCAGCGGCGGTCCTTTTACTTTTTTTTCTGAATTAACCGAAATTTTTTTAAAAGCCTTAGGTCTTACAAAAAAAGAGACGATCAAACCGGACAGGCCGGAATTGTTGTCGGCCATCGGCGCTGCGGTGGTTGACGGCGACTATCCAGCCGCCTCTTTCAGCCGCTGGCAAGAAAGATTAGAAAAAGCAAAAAACGCGAAGAGCAGCTCGAATGGCCGGTTAGCGCCTTTATTCGCCATGGAGGAAGAGTACCGCCGCTGGGAGGCGGAACGGGTAAAAACCAGGGTGCCCCTGGTTCCCCTTAAAGATTACCGCGGCGACGGGTGTTACCTGGGAATAGACTCCGGTTCCACCACCACAAAAATCGCCGTAATCGGAGAGGATAAGGAATTATTATTTCAATATTATGTAGGCAATAAAGGTCAGGCTATAGAAGCAGCGACTGAGGGGCTGCGCTTATTTAAAAAAGAGCTGGAAAAACAGGGTAAAAAACTGCGCGTATCGAGGAGCGCGGTGACCGGTTACGGTGAAGATTTGATTAAAGCCACTTTCGGCATCGACAGCGGCTGTGTAGAGACCATTGCCCATTATACAGCGGCGAAATATTTTAATAAAGATGTCTCTTTTATCCTGGATATCGGCGGCCAGGACATGAAAGCCATTTTTATCGAAAACGGCATTATTAACCGCATCGAATTAAACGAAGCCTGTTCTTCTGGCTGCGGTTCTTTTATCGAGGTTTTCGGTAATTCATTAGGTTACAAGGTGGATCGTTTCGCTAGTTTAGCCTGTGAGGCGGGAGCGCCCTGTGATTTAGGCACCAGGTGCACTGTGTTCATGAATTCCAAAGTTAAACAGCACCTGCGGGAGAACGCCTCGGTAGGAGATATCGCCGCCGGTCTCTCTTTTTCCGTAATCAAGAACGCTCTTTTCAAAGTGTTAAAGTTAACGGATATGGGGGAATTGGGCGACAATATCGTGGTACAGGGCGGTACTTTTAAAAACCGTTCCATTCACCGGGCCATAGAGCAGTTGACCGGCAAAAAAGTGATTTGTTCCAATATTCCCGAACAGATGGGGGCTTATGGCGCGGCGCTTATCGCCCGGCGGGAGTACCTGAAAAACGAATCAGCCCATCACCAAACTGCCTCCCAGCCGAAAACAGCGAATTTAAACAAAAGTTTTGCGGTGGGTCAAGGGAGACCTGCGGCGCGGGCAGCCGATGAGGGGCCTTTCGCAAGGCAGAAAGACGCTTCGCTAAACAAAAGTTTTGCGGGGGTCCAGGGGGCAGTTTTCCAAAAGCGCCCCCTGGTCGCCGAAGGCAAAACCACATTTATCGGTCTTGACCGGTTGGACAGGACAGACGACTACACCCAGGACCAGCACCGCTGTAAAGGCTGTGAAAACAACTGCCTTATTACCAAATTTAAATTCCCCAACAACCGGGACAAAGTGTTTTATTCCGGGAATAAATGCGAGAAAATATTCTCCAACCGGGGAGCGGAGCGGGAAAAGGGTTTTAATTTTTTCGCTTACAAATACGACCTGCTGTTTAAAAACAGGGAAGCGCCGCCGCCAACCGGGGAGCAAAAAAAAGCCGCGGAACCTATCCTCACATTAGGCATTCCCCGGGTGTTGAATATGTACGAGAACTTCCCTTTCTGGCGTACTTTGCTAAATGAATGCAATATCGCCGTCGAAATCTCCTCGCCTTCTACCATGCAGTTGTGCGAAAAGGGATTAGGCACGGTGATGTCCGACTGCATTTGTTTCCCGGCCAAATTGGCACACGGCCATATTATGGACCTGATCGAAAAAAAGATAGACAGGATTTTTTTTCCCATGGTTTTTTTTGAAAACGCTGAACATGACGACGCGCAGAACTACTTTAATTGCCCCGTGGTCAGCGGCTACCCGGAAGTCATTAAGAGCGCCATAAACCCGGCAGGGAAATACGGCGTTCCCCTGGATTCTCCCACCATCGCCTTCAACGATAAGCTGCTGTTAGAAAGAAGTTGTTATAAATACCTGCGCTCATTCGGGGTTAAAAAAAGCATTTTTAAGAAAGCGTTTCAAAAGGCATTAAACAAACAAAAAGAGTTTAAACTGCAGGTAAGAGCAAAAGCGGCAGAGGTGATTAAAAAGGCCAAAGAAGAAGACCGGCTTTTAATTGTTTTTGCCGGCCGCCCCTACCACGCGGACCCTTTAATCAACCATAAAACCCCGGAGATATTAGCCGGGTTAGGCGTTGACATGGTCACTGAAGACGCCGTCCAGGAACTTGAAAATCAACTGTCGGACCTGCAAGTTTTAACCCAATGGTCTTACCCTAACCGCATTTACAGCGCAGCCAAGTGGGCCGGCGATCAACCGGCAAACATTCAATTTGTGCAGTTCAATTCTTTCGGCTGCGGACCGGACGCCATCGCCATCGACGAAACCAACGACATACTAAAAGAGAGGGGCAAAAACAATACGGTCATACGCATAGATGAAATCGTCAGCACCGGTTCCGTGCGTTTGCGGCTGCGGTCGTTGATAGAATCCTTGAAACAAAAAGACAAGGAAAAACCTCCGGTTAAAAAACCCCGGTTTACCACCCCGGACTTTAAAGATGAAGACCAGGGGCGAACGATACTGGCACCTCATTTTTCCCACATTTATTCGCCCCTGCTGCCGCCCTTATTCAAAGCCGGCGGGTACAAACTGGAGATTCTTCCCAAACCGGATAAAAAGTCCGTCGAATTAGGCTTAAAATATGCCAACAACGAGATTTGTTACCCGGCCACCGTTATAGTGGGAGATATGATCAAAGCTCTGCAATCCGGGAAGTACAAACGGGAAGAAATAGCTATAGGCATCACCCAGACCGGCGGGCAGTGCCGGGCCTCAGCTTATTTGTCGCTGATTAAAAAAGCCATGGTAAACGCCGGTTTCGGCGACGTACCGGTTGTGGCGGTTGGTTCAGACGTAGGCCCCATCAATGAGCAACCGGGTTTTAAATTAGATTGGAGAAAAATTCTACCTACTATCCTGGTATCGATCCTTTACACCGACTCTATAGCCAGGATGTATTACAGCACCGCGCCCAGGGAAGTACGCAAAGGCGGAGCTAAAGCGCTGTTAGACCGGTACACAGCCGAATCCGAACCGGCCATGGCGAGCAAAGACATCCAGGGTCTGCTAAAATTGTTAGAAAAGGCAGTGGTTGATTTTAACGGCCTAAAAACGAAAAAGGAGGCTTGTCCCCGGATCGGCATCGTGGGTGAAATTTATGTTAAATACAATTCTTTCGGTCATTTTCATGTGGTGGATTGGCTGGTTTCCCAGGGCGTCGAAGTGGTCATCCCGCCTATACTGGATTTTTTCACCCAGTGGTTTGTAAATGCAAAAGCCAACAAGAAAACCTATCTTTCCCGGCGGAAGCTTTCAGATATTCTTATTTATCTTTTCGAGCCCCTGGTTAATAGGTATATCAGGAAAGTAGACAGGGTAAATTCCCGTTTCACTTTTTACCAACCTTTTGAAGACATTAACGACTTAGCCAAAAAAGGCGAAAAAATCCTGAGTCTTGCCCACCAATTCGGTGAAGGTTGGTTAATCCCGGCCGGGATAGCGGCATTTTCTCATGAAGGTGTAAACAATGCGGTTAGTTTACAGCCTTTCGGTTGTATTTCCAATCACATCATATCCAAAGGGGTAGAGAAGAAGATCAAGGACCTTTTCCCGCACATGAATCTTCTTTTCCTTGATTTCGATGATTGCACCAGTGAAGTCAATGTGTTAAACCGCTTATATTTTATGGTCAAGAACGCCTCCGAAAAACTGCCTGATTAGTTTTGCAGGCTGCAAAGAGGTTTTCGCGTTTTGATGGGAATCCCTGGGAACTTCGAGCTATTCCAGCAGCTCGGAAACAAAAACGATCTTTTCACGCGAAAGAGGAGAGGTAATCACAGACAAATACGGGGACTGACTTTCCGGGCATCCCTAATGCCAACTGTGGGAAATAACTAACAGTTCTTCAACCTGTTCCGGCCAATCATGCAGGGTCGCAGGGTCGAAGTCAGCGCCGTTCGGCCATACCAGGGTGCGCACTTCCGGGTCGAGCCGCACCTGGTTGAACAATGTCAAATCAAGCAGCGGCGCATATAATTCACCTTTCAAGATAGGATGAAAATTTATTACCCGGGTGGTTCTATCATCAAATTGCACTTCCAATGTATAGGGAGCCGACACCTTAAATGAGACAACTTGATATATCGGATGACTCATAACATACTCCTTATTTATCGTTTTTGTCAACTAAAAGATGGTTTCTAATTTTTTTTCAAGCTCGCCGGGAACTCCTGAATTTTCCATCAAATTTGCCTCCGGCGGCCAAAA
>JAGLSW010000865.1 GCA_023135565.1 Candidatus Aminicenantota bacterium
GCCTCCCCGTGCGTACGGGGTTTAGAAGCAAAAGCGCTCACCCGCTGCCTCTGCTTACTCCTGGTCGTCTTTAATGATCTCGACTAATTCGGGGAGAGCAATGCCTAACTCCTCGAGACGCGCAATAGTAGGTACGCCATCCTTAGTCCAACCACGCCTGCTGTAAGCAGCATCAACCACATCATTATACTTCTTCATGCGATATTTACGGGTGATTTTCATTTTCTCTTCGGTAGACTTACCGCCGGGGTCAATGCCGATGATGTCCTTCATCTGTTTGTCGTAACGCTCGGCTCGGGATTCATACTCCCTCTTCGTAACAGGACCAACCGCCCGGTAAGGAGGCATGTCATGCTCGCGAGTGCCGAATCCCAGCAAACGATTCATTATTCGCTGCAAATTGTGCACCCGGGCACTCTGGGCCAACATCTTCTCTTCATCCAGGGGGATGCCGGTCATGCCTTCGAAAAATTTAAAATAATTGGCTACATGCCCGGGCACTTTCGCCGCCACAGTAGGAGGATACTTATTATTGTCCGCGGGAACAACATCATTCCAGATGATCTTGCACAACCCCAAAAGACCGAACCAAGTGCGCCATAAAGGATAATAATACAACGCTTCGGCTTTGTCCTCCTCAGTAGGTATCTGGTTGTTCACCATGTCCATAAAAATCAACCAGGCTTCATCATGCTGGGGGCCTTTGTTAGCAAGAGTGTAACCGGCCTGCTGGGCAAGAGATTCCTTGCTGACATATTCGGAATATTCGAGACCTTTAGCCTCCATGCCGATGTCTTGTAAAAAAGCGGCATCGGCGCCTAACTTTTTCACCCACTCCTGCTTGAGCCAGCGTACGCCCTGCCCTACATCCACACCGAAACCTTTACCCAGGGCCATTTCATGCATGCATTCCAGCACTTCACCGGCAGCGCCGAAGTTCAATGCTTTCCCGCCGCTGTGCTCTTTGGTGATGATGCCGTTCTCATAACACTCCATCACAAAAGCCATGGTGGTTGACATAGAAATGGTGTCTATGCCATATGTGTCACAGTAAAAATTAAATTCCGCTAAAAAATCCATATCGAAACATCCCATGTTAGCTGCGCCGGCAGCCGTTTCATATTCCGGGCCGTCTACGGTGACTTTTTGACCTTTGTAAGGCCCGGTCCTGAGCTCGAAGCGGTCTATGGTTTTGGCACAGGCCATGGAACATCCTTTCCAGCAGCCGTCGGACAAACCCTGGGTGAGATATTTGTCTTTCAACACTTCCCCGCCGATTTTCGGGGTGTCGGGGTGGCTGCCGTATTGGTGGTTTTTGACGGGTAGCAGGTCATAGGCGTCCATTACATCAACTATGTTGGCAGTGCCTAAGGCTCTCATTTCGTTCTGCACTGTATCCAAAGTAGCCATTTCGGCGTTGATTTTCATACCGGCATTGCGGATCATGGTGGGGTTGGCCGGGCCGTTCAGGTCGTCGATGATTTCGATGGCCCGGGTAGGACAAACATAAGCACAGGAGGTGCAGCCGACACAATTATGATCCACTTCACCGAAAGGCATGGTCAGGTGACGCTCTATGCCCTTCCCGGCAAAATCGAGGATCCTCTCCTGGATAAATTCATCGCAGGCTTTGACACAGTGACCGCAGAGAACACAGGATTGACGGTTCTCTTCAGTGAGTTCGCTGCTGAAACGACTGCCGTCGGTAACGCCCATCTTTTTGGCGAGAGCTTTTATGGCCGGCACATTGGGCCAGCGGCCTAAGTACATTTCGGCCAGTACTTTGCGGTGTTTCTTGACCTTTTCCGAATCGGTGGAAACTTCGATGCTGCTCCGCACAGGGTAATTACAGGCGGTAACCAACTGCTTTTTTTCCCGATCTTCCACCTCGCATAAACACAGGCGGCATGATCCGCCGGGGGTGAGGTCTTTGTGATTGCAGAGGGTGGGCACTACAAAACCTGCGTCCCGCACTGCTTGCAATAAAAAAGTGTCTTTGACGACACTGACCTTTTTGCCGTTTATAGTAATCTCTATTTTAATAGTTTTGCTTGTTTTCGCTGTGGCTCCCATGTTACTTTACCTCCTCGGCGTTAAATTTGCACACTCCGGCACGGCACTTTTTCTCCTCGATATGTTCCTCGAATTCGTCCTTGAAATAACGCAGGCCGGTAAGTACCGGGTTGGGGGCGGTGCCGCCCAAATCGCAGAGACTGGTTTCGGCGGTAGTTTCCGAAACCTCTTCTAAAAATTCTAAGTCGCCGGTTTTGCCCGATCCGCCGCAGATGCGCTGCAGGGTGTTTTTTAATGCGAAAAGACCTTCCCGGCAGGGGGTGCATTTGCCGCAGGATTCAGCGGCTAAGTAAGCCAGGAAACCCCGGGTTTTTTCAACGATACAGGCGCTGCCGGCCAACACGAAAATCTCTCCGGAACCCATCATGCCGCCAACTTTACCTAAAGATTCGAAATCGACTTTCATGTCTATTTGCGAGGCGGGGACAAAACCGCCCGAAGGGCCGCCGATTTGTACGGCTTTGAGGGAACCGCCGTTGGATACGCCGCCGCCTATGTCTTCGATGATTTCTTTCAAAGTCGTGCCTAAAGGGACTTCCAAAAGTCCGGGCTTTTCAACGTCTCCGGTTAAAGAAAAAACCCTGGTGCCGGAAGAACCGTGCAGGGGATTTTTGCTCACGTCGCCGCTGCCTATAGAGGCGAACCAGTCCGCTCCTTTCTCGAAAATAACCGGGATGTTGACCCAGGTTTCCACGTTGTCGACGATGGTGGGTTTGCCGCGGAATCCTTTCTCCGTGGTGTGGATATATTTGGCTTGCGGTTCGGCGGGGAGGCCTGACATGGCGGCTAACATGGCGCTGGATTCAGCGGCAATAAAAGCGTCGGAACCGCGATGCAAGGTGATGTGGAAAGAAAATTCCGAATCCAGGATATTGCCGCCCAACAAACCTTTGCGCCGGGCGGCGGCCATGGCTTTTTCCAACCTGTCTATGGCTGCTGTGTGTGTTTTTCTTATATAAATAAACCCTTCATCCGCACCTGCTGCAAAGGCGCCGATTAGCATACCTTCGATCAGGGCGTGGGGGTCGTTTTCGATGATGCTTTTCTCTATTATATCCCCGGCGGCGTTGCAAACTACGTAAATGACTTCGTCCTGCTCTTTTTTGGCCTGACTGCCGGCTTGCCATTTGACGCCGGTGGGGAATCCGCCGCCGCCGCGCCCGCGCAAACCGGAACGAATTACTTCTTCTACAATCGCTTCGGGATTGTTCTCAGCGACGATTTTTTTAAAAGATTCGTAACCGCCGCGTTTGATATAATCTTCGATTTCTTCGGGGTCCAGGTGCCCTTTATTGCGAAAAACCACCAACTCCTTGCCGGGCAGGGATTTGATTTCCTGCGCGGCGCTGTCGCTGCTCTGCGGACCCGCTTCCTTCTCTTCAAGGCTGAAATCATTATAAGAGGTAGCAATATGATATATATAAGCGCGGGGTACGCCGGTTTTGTCCTGCAGCCGGTCGATGGCCGTTTTCGAGATGTGCCGGAAACGCTCCTGCATGTCCTGCATCATTTCGGTGACGAATTCGGGGTCATAGTCCCATTTTTCAATGATGGCGTCCAATTCGGCTGCTTCGGCGGGGCACTGGGTGGAAATTCTCTGCGGGGTGACATTTTTAGCGGCGTTGCTTTCGCTGACTCGCCAGGCCGGGCCGATACCGCGGTTTTTGACCACTAAGGCTTTCAGTTTTTTGTTCCTAAATACGGTGCCCATACCGCCTCTACCGGCCTGTTTGAGGCGGGTCACTTTGCGGCGCCAATCCCAGAAAGAGAAGTTCAGTACGCCCATGCGGCTGTGTTCGGCGGCACGGCCTGCGGAAACCGCGGCAATATTGCGTTTGTCGATATCGTTATCCGCATACATTTCGGTTAGTTCTTCGGCCAGCAGGTGGGAGTCGATACTCTCTAAGGGAGCCTGTTCGATAGTCACTGTCTTTTTTACCACGTCGATGACGACGATGGTTTCTTCTTTCGCTTTACCTATGATGACTAAAGAATCGAAACCGGCAAACTTAAAGTAAGGGCCGAAAAAACCGCCCACATTGCAGTCCATGATAGATTGTGTGATGGGCGATATGCCGGTTACCAGCGTCTTCCCCGAGCCGGGAAAAGAGGTGGTGCCGCCTAAGGGCCCGGGGGAAAAACAAAGCGGGTTTTCCGGGCTGTCCCATTTGGTGTCTTTGTCGATCTCCCGGAACATCAACCACAGGTCGAAACCTTTCCCACCCACCCACAGGTCTTTCATCTGTTGGGTGACGGGGAGAATTGTGATCTCGTTTTTATCTAAGTCGATACGCATTATCCTATCCGCGTATCCCCGTTTTAGTTCTTTGATCTCAAAAGGAAACTCATAAACAACCTGGTGGGCTGCTTGCATTTGTTTAATTTTTTCTTGCGGCATATTTTACCTCCTCATTTACTCATTTTTCTATCACTACTTCCAGGGCATCGGCCGGGCATTCCTTGGCGCAGGCCCCGCAAGCAGTGCATTTAAAAGGCGTTAGGGCTTCGTCGAAAACGCCCATATTCCCGGTAGGACAGGCATCCACGCAAACCATGCAGCCGGAACAGGATTTTTTGCTAATCATAACTACGCCCTGTTTGTTCATGGAAATGGCTTCCGCCGGACATGCTTCTATGCATTCGCCGCACTGGTTGCACACGCTGAGTTTAAAATTATCATCGCCTAAGGAGATGAGTTCGATACAGGATTTTTCAGGTTTGTCCTCTTTAAAAAAAAGCATGGCACAAGCAGTCACACAAGTGTTGCAGCCGATGCATTTCTCGTCGTATGATTTTAGATATTTCATCCTTGTTATTTTCCTCCTTAATTTTCTACCAGGATTTCGATCTTATTTTTACCTTCGGGAACTTTCTTGAGGGTATCCACCAGACCGTTGATAACATTGCTAAAAATTTCGCTGACAAAGGGATTCACTGGAATCTTCTTGCCGTCTACTTTTAAAGTTATTTTTTTATCCATAATAATCCTCCATGAATTTAATTACGCCGTCGATATCGTCGAAATCGAAAACAGGCGCTGCTTCGCCGCCGATATCCTTATTATCGGAAATTAGAGCGGCTAAATTTTTTATGGGAAATTTCGGAGCTTCGTTTTTCTTAGAATCGAATACCTCTATGACCGGTATGCCCGGCCCGGAAAGACCTTCCAGCAGGATAATATCGGAGTGGCTGTATTTGTTTTCCAGCAGGGAGAATATTTTGTTTTCTGTGTCGTTTCGTTGGATGGCGACTATATCCTGCTTAGACAATAAGAAGACCTCGTCGCATCCGGCTGTTAGGAATTTGTGACTATCTTTGGTTTCCGGCTGCAGGTGGTAGTGGTGGGGGATATTTTTGACGGCAATCACCCGTTTGTTTTTCGACTTAAAGTACTCGACTAATTTTGTTATCAGGGTGGTTTTTCCGCTGCCGGACCACCCTGCTACGGCAAAATATTTCATATAGTATTTTAATACATCATAACGAATTAATCAAGCCCCACTGCGTGGGGCCAGCAATTCCGCAAAATTTTTCAAATATTCAGTAATGATGGTGATATGAGATGCAATTTTGATGAATTCAAATTCTCAATTGCCATGAAACAGTTCTACCCGCCGTTAATTTCCCTGATTCTCCTG
>JAGLSW010000866.1 GCA_023135565.1 Candidatus Aminicenantota bacterium
CGCCGAAGGCAAAGTAATTTCATGGCAGAATAAAACCTGAGTGAATTAGAATGGACATAAAACCGAAAATTTACCGCATGAACCCCGCCCAAAAACAACAAATCGAGGAGGCTGTAAAAAAAATATTATTTTCCAAAGATGAAGTAAGATATGCGTTTCTTTTTCATGTTGTGCGCGGAAAGTTGATTATCGACAAAGACGAAGAAGCCCGCTGTGATTTTATGGAGCGGGTGGTTCGTCGCTGCTTAGACATGAAACCTTTGCTGCACCGGGCTATCGGCTTACGGATGATGCGGCGGATCGTCCGAATATCTTAAATATCCGGGATTAAGTCAGACAAGTCTTGCCTTAAGTTTTTAAATTTCTTATTTTCTAAGTTTACAGGCTGTCCGAGAATTCAAAATTTATGTTTTTCCAGGAGTCAAAAAGAGCTGATAACGATACCTGTAGGGGACGCATACATGCGTCCTGATAGTTCCCGGACAACCTGTTTACTTTTAACCCTAAGTTACTACCTCACATGAAGCATCAAAGGATCACCAAAAAGCGTGAATTCATAGATAGTTTTAATAGTATACGCATTCCAACCATAAGCGCTGAAAAGATTATATTTCGCGTAGTCCAGGGAAATCCCGGTTCTCCTTGTGGGACAGAAATATTTAATAAACCGGATATCCAGCCCTTCCCCTGTACTTAAGCTGCCGTAGGCCACCCTGGTGGAACCGATATATGCCGAGACTTTTCTTTTTTCAAACCAGGCTTCCCCATAACATTCGCGGTTATCATAGCGACTGGTACTGCAAGAAAGGGCAAATTGCACCGGGAAGGAACGAGTGTAATTAATTTTTGTGTTTACTTGACTCATACTCATCAATTGGGTGCCCGAGGGACTGCCGTGCCCATAATACTGGATGAAGTCAATGCCCCTGTTGACAACATTGGCAAAGCTTGTTAGCGATAAAGTGCCCAGCCTCTGGTATTGCCTATGAACTGTAGGATACCTGCATTGTCTTATCAGGGGTAAGTATGTTCTGTCTTTGAATGTGACTTCGTGACCGCCCCATCCTAAGTCATTGGCAGCCAATAAAGCCCCTTTCTTGGTTGGGGGAGAGTTTTCATACTTTCTTATAGCGCTGACAACCCGCATGGCATCATCCAGGTTATTGACAGGTAACCGGCCCACATACATCTCCGGCAAAAGATCGGGCCTGTCCACAATTTCACCATATACGCGATTATTGTTTGCGTCCCAGGTGCCGTCAAGGCAGGAAAAATAGAAGTCACATGGAATCTTGCCGTCATCTACGCTGCCATAGGGCGCGGGGTCTTTCACGAAACGTGTGGGAACGCTGGTTAAACTACAACACCTGGTAGTGCATACATCCCCAAATAAAATGATCCACCTGGTCCTGTAATTCCTGTACAAATATCTGAGGTAATTCCGGATCTTATCAGCCGAATCTCTTCCTGAAATATAGCGTTGGATACTACTATTTCTTACTGCTATCGACCGGTACCCCTTAGCAGTATGATGCGCAGCCAGATCCCTCCCGGGGTAGTAGAACAGATCGGCACAAATAACCACACAAGGAATAACAGTGGGCAGTGCTTTTAACATTTCCTGGGTATGCAGCTTCTTGGCGTTTGCTGTCAATTTTTTCGTGACTGTTCTTTTATACCCCTCCCACTGACCGGCATCGGCAAGATTTCGAACTTTCAAACCGGCTGCTTTTTGAGTCTTAGTTAATAGTTCCCGCTTAGTCCTTGCCTTAGTTACCTTTGTCGCTTTAAACTTAATGGCTCCCGTTAATTTGTAGAACTCCGCCTTCTTCGCAGCAGGGTAGTATTGCATTGGGAATAATTTCAAGATAACCACTTTCCTGTCTCCATAAAAACCTGTGGTTACTACTTCATAGAATTTACCGGGATACGCGGTTTTCTGGCTGTACACTTTTTGACTCAAAGCAACCTTTGGTTTAGCAAGGATGAACTTATCCGCTCCAACCGGCAGCGGCTTCTGGGCGGGAGTCAGGCTTACATTTTTAATCGTTTTCAAAAGCGTCTTCTTCAAAATGACTTTAGCAAGCTTTGCATTTGCCGGGATATCCACTTCGATAACTTCGACAGGGACGCTGGGTTCACCTACCTTAGCCAGGTGGACCGGGGCCTTAACATCAAATTCGAAGAAATCATAATTTTTCTGAGCTAAGGATTTCTTGGATTGCCAAAAACCGCTGGGTGTGACTTCCAAAGGTATCCGGCCTTCTTTTGCCGCGGCCTTGAAGGATGATGCCGACACTTTTATTTTGGCAAGAGCTCCTTCTTTTGCTCCGGACACAATCGGCACATACTTTTTCTTTGCTACCTTTAACTTTGCCTTTTGTGCTTCAGCTTGAAACTGGAACAACATTAATCCCCCTACTATCAGGAGAATTGTGACGAATCTTAAACATAAAGATCTTGTAAACATCTTGCTACCTCCTTTTATTAAAGTTTTTTTAGTGACATTGTTTGCGGCACGTATTCGTTCAATTCTTCATTTTTTTATTATAAACAGTATATCTATTTCTAATGAATATATTTTTACTGTTTTTTCGGCAGTGAGGAATTGGATGGGGAATAGTTTGAGGATAATTATGTGCCGGGAGCCTAAAAAGCTATCTGCGATTACTTCCGAATAGCGGCCAGGGTATGGAGATGTTTGCTTATATATCTCGCTGTCGATGGTGAACTCCTTTTTCTCTTTTATAAACCCCTCATCCCTGGTTATTGGCGCCATTACAGGCAGAGATTCCTGCACCGGCGCAGGAATAACATTTTCAAATTTTTTTATTAAAGATACTCTCTCCTTTACACCTTTAAATTTTGCGCCTGGGGGGATATCGATTTCTAGGCTGATTGTCGATACCATAGGAGCACCTACTTCAGTAGTATAAAAACCTCCGGGTATTTCGAACAAGTCGTATAGGATCTCATTTAATTTGTTTTTCGACCTCCATACCCCGGGGATTTCCACTTTGAGCGGTATTTTACCGGACGACTTTATTTTTTTATCAAACACCGCTGCCCCGATTTTGACGGCCGGCGGCGCATCCTTTTTAGCCTGCGGCTCCAGGGGGACATAGATTTTTTTTTCATCCTCTTTGTCGCTGTCTGCCGGAACAATACTCTCGCCCAGGTTTATAAGCAGGATAATAAAAAATACGACCGCTAACCACACTACCTTATCTCCTATTATATTTAACATTTTTTAACCTTCTTCCAAGGGTATTATATGAAGGAGAAAAAGGAATGTCAATGCTTTTGGGTAAGAAAATTTTTTTTTTTGATAAACAATGCGGCAAGCCCGGTACAGGGGGATACAGCTTATTCTTCGTCTATTCGGAAGAAAAGGGGGCGGCGGCACGATCCCCCTGTCTCTTATGTTGATGATAGAGAATGTCGAAAACGAACTCCTGGTAACGTTTTCTAAAACTATCGTCATCAACATATCTTCTATATATTTCAGTGTTGGAATACATGTTATCGTGTATTTTTTCAGTGAGTTTATCGTCCGACTCTATGCGGGCATTCTGGCTGTCTGAATTTAAGATAGTATTCATTATTTCCTTATTTTCTTTCATTTGCTGGGGAATTTGTACCAAAATACTTATTTCTTCCTCAGAACCGGCGTAATTTTCAAATCTCCTGTTAAATTCATTGATAATATTGTCGAGGGTGTCGTAATTTCTTGCGGCTTCTCCTGCTCCGTCGGCAACCGGCAGGGGGTCGATGACGCCTTCATCGTCAGTAAGGTAAATTCTCCTTCTTTCGCCTATCGTTAACCTGTAACTTTCCATATCTACTGCTTCAAGTATGTTTTCGAAGTCTGTTTCATCGTTGAGCCTGAGTTTCGGCTCCAGGTGTTTTAAAAAAAGCCAGAGCATTTCCCAGTTGACATTTTTAAAATCCAATATCTTGACTAAATAATTGTAAGTCCTGATAAAGGATTTTGCCGAAGCTTTAAAGGAAATTCGTTGATTTCTATTTAATTGGGTATCGAATACTTCTTTTGAGGCGTCTATAAGAGCTTCGAGGCGTTCCCTACCGCCTTTTTTAAAGTAAATTTCGTTAAACAGTTTCACTTCTTGCGGGGAATACACCTGCGCGCTCTCTAAGTCGTCCTGTAAATCGTTCAGTCTGTTGACATCGGTTTCTTCACTGAGAATCGTCGCAGTATAATAGGGTTCGAATGCGTCTCTAATATCGCAGGCGGCGTTATAAAAATCGAGGACAAAAGTATCTTTTTTGTAGGGTTTATAAGCTCTATTCAACCGGGAGAGGGTTTGCACTGCTTGCAGTCCGGCCAATTTTTTATCGACATACATGGTGTGCAGCAGGGGCATATCGAAACCGGTTTGATATTTATTAGCGACGATTAAAAAACGGCAGCGGTCTTTTTTAAACTGTTTGACAATATCGTTATCTCCATCGGGGAAATTGTTCATTTTATTTTCGTTCAATTCGATTTTTGTTTTCGGGTGTTTCTTGGTCCCGGAAAAGGCAACAATGGCTTTAAAAGGAGAATGAATCTTCTCCAGGTAATTATCGAAAGCTTCTTTGTATTTGATGGCTGCTTCGATAGATTTTGTAACTACCATGGCTTTGGCTTTTTTATTAATCAAATGAGCCACGTCTTTATGGAAATGATCTATCATAATCCGGGCTTTTTCGGCAATGGCGATTTCGTGAGCTTCGACATAAGATTTGAGTTTTTTATTGGCTTCGGAAACCTCGAAATCGGGATTTTTTTCTACTGATTTTACCAGCTTGTAGAATGAATTATAGGTAGTATAGTGCTTGACCACATCCAGGATGAATTCTTCTTCGATGGCTTGTTTCATGGAGTAGAGGTGGAAAGGGTAGAACCTGTCGTCGTCGTCTTGATAACCGAAGGTTTCCAGGGTTTTATTTTTAGGTGTAGCGGTAAAGGCGAAATAGCTGGCATTTTTAAGCATTTTTTTGTTATCTATAATATAGTTTATTAATGCTTCGGTATCTATATTGCCTTCTTCGTCCGGCTCCAGGTTATAGTCATCTTTACCGGCGAAGGTGGCGTTCATTTTGGCCGCCGCGTCCCCGGACTGGCTGCTGTGGGCTTCATCTAAAATAAAAGCGGCTTTTTTTTTCTGCCTATCCTGTATGACATCCAGCACAAAGGGGAAGGTTTGCACGGTGCAGATGATGATTTTTTTATTATTTTTTAGGGCATAGATCATATGAGTAGTTTTGCTGAAGGAGGTTTCTTTCGGGTTAAATTTTTTTATTGCCCGGGGTGAACCGTCGATAGCTTCCACCACGTTGGCAACGTGGGCGAATTCTTTTATTTTCTCCCTGATCTGCCTGTCTAATACTCGTCTATCCGTAACCACTACGACGCAGTCGAAGATTGGCGTATTTTTTTTCTTATGGTGCAGACCTACCAGTTGGTGGGCCAGCCAGGTGATGGAGTATGATTTTCCCGAACCGGTGGAGTGTTGAATCAAATAGCGTTGTCCCACGCCTTTATCTTTTGTGTAATCCAGGAGTTGGCGTACCGCGGTCAATTGGTGATACCTGGGGAAGATCAATTTTTTAGTGGTTTTTTTGGTATCTTCATCTTTTTCTTCTACTTTTTGGACGAATTTTTCAATGATATTGGCAAGGCTTTCTTTGGTCAGCACTTCTTGCCACAGGTAGGCGGTTTTAATTTCTCCGCGAATAAGCGGGTTGCCTGCGCCGAAGGGTTGAATAGGTTCGCCGTCGTTTAAACCTTTATTAAAAGGTAGGAATTGGGTATCCCGGCCTTGTAGTTTGGTGGTCATGAAGACTTCGTCTGTATCAGCGGCGAAGTGGACCAAGCAGCGGGCGAAGTTAAAAATTTTATCTTTGGGGCTGCGGGTATTTTGATATTGGCGTACAGCGTTTTTCACTGCCTGCCGTGTAACGCCGTTTTTCAATTCCATAGTAGTGATAGGCAGGCCGTTGAGCAAAATCACTAAGTCGATGCGGTTGAGGTTATTTTTATCTTCGCTGTATTTTAGTTCCCTGGTAACGCTAAAGATATTGTTTCGGTACCGCAGCAGGTCTTTTTCATTAAGAGTTGAGACCGGTTGGGAGTAGAAAAGGTATATGGTGCGGTCTAAGTGTTTAACGCCTTTTCTAAGTACTTCGACGATGCCTTTTTCTTTGATTTTTTTATTTAGGCGTACCAGGAATGCCCTGGGGTCTTTTTTTTGGAGAAAGTTGTAGGCGTCTTCTTGAGTCGTTTTGATAAATTCGAAGAGTTCTTTTTCGTTGAGGCAGAGTTTTTTATTGAAGTCTTTAGACAGGCTTTCCCTATATTTTTGGTTTTCCACTAATTCTTTTACGATCAGGTTTTGGAAGCCTTTTTCCGAGGTATCGGTCGTATTATCTTTAGAGAAGGGATTTTGGAAATTATCCCGGTTATTTGTCATATTTTATTCCTCCCTGAGGTCTATTTTGCCGGTCACAGCGTCGGAGATTAATTTTTGCCGGTATTCTTTTAGTAATTCGATCTGTTTTCCTGTTTTAGAGATGGCGTTATCAATTTTATTAATTTTATCTTTTATATATTCAACTATTAATTTTTGTTCGTCGAAAGGGGGTATTGGAAACAATATTTGGAAAAATTCGTCTGGATACAATCGCCATCTCGAGGAGTGAATACCTTTTGATCTTTTGGTATATTCGGCAACATAAACCGGAGTTCTAACCAGGTAATCTAAATATGAAGTGTTGAATTTTTCTTTGTCCTTAAGGCGGAAAACATAATAGGCTGAGCTAACGATTCCTGTTTGCGGTGAAAATCCGAGGGCGCCCATCCAGGCCCACATTATATTGATAACCAAATCATTTTTTATACAGAGTTTATAATCGACATATGACTCAGCCTTAAACATATAGACATTTTTCTCACTTCGTGGAGTTACGCCGGTGTAATGAGAGACGGAGAGTAATTCTTCGCTGCCTGTTTTAGATCGTTCATCGATTTCTTTAAAAATCCATTTTGCTTTTTTTATCTGCCAGTGCCGGGGGATTTTTCCCAACCACCCGATGCCCGAATCTTTCATAGGCGCATCCGGGTCGAGACCTCTGGTCACCGCCCGGTGGATAACAGCGGTGCGCTGTTCTTTCAACAACTCGATCATTCTCTCTTTTTTCCCAATCAAGTAGTCAATTCTCCCGGTTTTTTTATCGAGAAATCCGGCAATCTTCTCCTGCTCATTGATTGGCATTGCTGTAAAAATAACATTTCCAACAAATTGAGAATTCAGCCCACCTTGTGCTGAGCCTCTAATCTGATTTAATATTTGAATTTGTCCTACATAACTATGTATTAGATAAAAAAGAAATTCACTAATCACCTCATCGTTTGATCGCAAAATGTATACATGCTCATTAACTGCTGCCATACCAAATGGAATACCCTTTACTATCGCGCATTTACCTATTGTTGCGCCATCTTTGACCAATAATATGTCATCTTTTTTTATTTTACCTGATTTTAAATTTTCATAGAATCTCTTTGAAATATATTTATTTAATCGCCTATATATTTCTCCTGACCAGCCAATATGTTCACCTCCAAGGCTAAATATTTTTTCATTATCAGATATCGTTTTATTTTCTCTATTCCCACTTTCAATTTTTTTAATTAAATATTTCAATTTTTTTACTTGCCAGTGCGCGGGAACCTTACCAAGCCACTCGATACCCGATTCCCTGTACTCAGGGTACGCCCGAAAACACTTCTCCTTCATGACAATATCTCCGCTAACAACCCTTCACTCTCCGCCTCTAAAACCAAAATGTCTACCTTGATCCCCTCTAAACTCCGCAGCGGTTCGTATTTGTAAAAATATTTGCTGAAAGAAATTTCATACCCCCTGATCGTCTTATCATAATCGATCCAGGCATCAGGCACATGAGGCAGTACCTCCCGCTTCAAATATTCATCTATATCCTCACCTAAAAGCACATTCTCCGTGTCCCGCAGTTCCACGTCCGGCTCATAAAATACCTCGCCGCCCTCCTTCTTCTTGATTACTTTTTCGGCTGTCTCATCCCGCCAACTGACGGCATTTAATACCTGCTTCTTTTCGCTATAGCGCTCAGATAAAGTAAC
>JAGLSW010000867.1 GCA_023135565.1 Candidatus Aminicenantota bacterium
CTTTTGTTTATTTAGAATCAAAAGCAAAAAGCCCCTCATAGGCTGCCTGCACCGCACCCCGCCGCAGCCTATTTCTTCTTCGCTGCTTTATTTGTTTTCTTAACCACTGCTTTGGCCGGGGGCGTTTTTTCCTTTTTAACTGCTTTACCGACTGCTTTTTTGGTCTTTAGGACCGGTTTCTTCTCTTTAACAGGCGTCTCTTTTTCCTCTTTCACCAGCTCTTTGGCGTCACGGATAAAATTGTCGCCTTTGTAACTCACCAGCAGGAAGGGGTAAAGGTTTTCCGAAGAAACAGCGGGGAACTTTCCGGCATTATCGCCTCCTTCGGGCAGCTTCTCAAATATAGAGAGTTTATAGCTTTTGCTGCCTGTCAGGGTCAGGGCTAAGACCGGCTTTTGAGCAGCGAAATCTTTGATTTCTTTGTCTGCGTAGAAACTGTCGCACTTCATGTCGGACAGTTGGTTGATAAAAGAATCGATTTTGCTTTTGTCGCCTTCTTTGCCGGCTTCAGTCACCCATTGGACTTCATCCTTTGCCGGCGCGGGCGGGGCCTGCTCTTTTTCTTTATCTTTCTCTTCAGCGGGGTTGGGCTCCGCGGTGGTTACTTTTTTGGTAAACAGGTATTCCTGTTCCGCAGTAGCAACCAGGATTTCGGAAATTTCGTTTTTATCGAACTTCAAAACCTGTTTGTCCCGCATGTCGTCGATTTCCCGGTCGAAATAGCCGCGGAGGGACTTGCGGGCATAAAAAACCCGGTCATCACCAGCGATCTTCACAAAGGTGTGATTGAAAGTGGATGCTTGTTTGCCTAAAACAAAATCACGCAGCACTTTATCCTGGCCGTAGGCTTTGATTAATACACGCTTCTCTTCATCCAATTCGTAGGGGGCGTAATTTTTAGATTCGGAGACCATGTCGGAAAGCGACAGGCCGGCGGTAGATTCGAGTATTTTTTCGATCCGGGTGGCGTCCATGGGGTAATTATTTTCCCCTATCAGCCATTTGCCTTCTTGTTTAGTCAGGGTAATGGTTTTGCCCTTGCGGGTAATTTCGATTTTGTCGATGTCCGCTTCGATTACGGGTTTAAGTTCAGGGACGTCATAGTGTACTTTGTCGCCGGGCTTAAAAACCAGGTAAAGACAAAGTACAACGATCACGACTGCTAACACGATATATTCTTTTTTTAGTTTTTGTTTCATGGTAATCCTCCCTGTGCATATCTATTTTTGAAACATTTGCCGGATGGTTTTTTTCCTGGCTTTGCGGTTAAAATAGACGATGATGCCGAATAGGATAAAACCGAGGGTCAAGCCGCCTATGTTGAGGGCTTTTACAAAGAAACGGGTGAAAGGTTTAGTGTCTTTGATGGGATTAAATCTCTGTTTCTTGCTTCTCATCACCGCGATCTCTTCCTTGTCGTTCAAGTAGTCGAACATATTTAATAGGAATATGGCGTTGGGGCTGGCGCCCTCATCGTCCAACACGCTGTCCGAAAGCATTTCGCTGGTACCGATTAAAAAGATTTTCCCGCCGCGGCTTTTGGTGATAATCTCTTTTTTTGTCTTGATTTTCGATTCCTTAACCAGGGGTTTCGTTTCTTTTTCGTTTTCTCCTTCTTTGCCTTCTCCGGCTTCTTCTTTATCTTCATCTTCTCCGGGTTTTTCGGGCACTTCTTTGTCGGCAAAAAAACTGGGGAAATCACCGCTGAGGATATAAGCCAGCGCCCGGCTGCCTCTCTCTTTTTCATCGGTGGGCGGTTGAATCATGGGGGGAATCAGGGTGATTTTGCCTTTCATCTCCCAGGACTTGTCCGTGGAAGAGAACACTTTCTTCGCTTGCAGTTCGTTTTTCTTAATTTTTTCTTCATCTATTTCTAAAGGAGACATTTTGACGGCCAGCAGCTCCGTTATATTTCTCATAAAAGCGAAATCATGATTGATGTATTTGTTCTTGATGATAGGGACAAAGTAGAATTTCATTTCCCCTTCCCTGGTCCTTCTGACAAAGCAGCTTTCGTCCATCAGGTAGGATTTGTTGACTTTTACGCCGTAATGGTCTAAGAGCTTTTCTAAGCCGGTGTTCAGGGGCAGGTACATGGGCTGCTGGAATTGGTAGGATTGACGCTGGGGCTGGATTTCCCTGAAGGCATCCACGAAGATAGCCAGGGATTTCCCTTTCATCAGGAACTGGTCGATTTGCAGCAGTTGGTAGTCGGAGAAGTTTGTTTTAGCGCCGGCAATGATCAACGTGTCGATACTTTCGGGGATTTCATCTTTGGCCATATCCACCGTTTTTATGGTATATTCTTTACTTAACAGGCGGTTCAGTTTTTTTAGTTCCCCTTCCTGGGGTTTCTGCATGGCTTGCAGTTGGGGCGGCAGTTGGGGGGTTAACGTGCGGGTGTCGTGGGAGGAGAGATAACCTAAGTCCTCGTTTATGTCGATCATGTTGTCGATGTTTTCCTTGATAAAACTTTCTAATTCCTCTTTAGCGGGCACAGAGTACTGTTCCTCTAATCCCCTGCCCGTTAACTTCATGCTGCGGTTTAACAAGCTCTTTTCTAAAGATTTGTCGCCATATTCCATGCCTAAGGCCAGGGTGGCTGTGCCGGCTTCGATCACTCTGCCATCGGGGGTTTTGCCCTGGGGCCACTGGATGGCGAACCTGTCATATTTTTGCAGTCCCGCTGCTGCCTGGGGATCGGTAGTGGGGTCGGTAAACGTGAATTCCAGTTTGCCGTAGGTTTTACTTTGCAATTTGTCGATGATAGCGGCGACTTCGCTGCGCAGGTTGTCCAACCCCTGCAGCTTGATGGCCCCGGCTATCCGGCTGATAGAAGATGACAGGACTAACCTTACTTTGATCTTTTGCGGTAAATTGAGATAGGCGGAGATTTTTTTGTTCAGTTTCTCTATGGCGTGGGTGATGCGGTATTCCAGCCCCTCGGTAGTGTCTATTTTCGAAAGTTTTTCCACCATGTCGCCATGGATCAACACCATACCCATATAGGCTCGCTGCATCCGGGCTTCATCCCGTTCAATGCGCTGCACATTGACCGGGTAGACGCCGTAGCTCTGGGCCAGTTTCCTGTTCTTTTCCGCATCTGTGCTCAGGTCTCCTTCCTGGGCGCTGACATTGTAGAAACGGTAACTCAAATGTTTATTGGCATCGAGTTCATACTCTTTTAGCAAATCATGGAGGTAACGTTCCACGTTGTTGTAAGGGGCGGGGAGATTTTCAGTAAAGAAGACATTAATGGTCAGCGGTTCTTTTAGAGTGCCCACCACTTTTTTACTGGCGGGGGAGAGGGAATAAAGGCTGTTGGCGGTTAAGTCGGACCTGAAAAAGAGGGTGCGGCCCACTACATTGATCAATATGATGATTACTAAGTACAAAGCGAATTTATAATATCGACTCATA
This sequence comes from Candidatus Aminicenantota bacterium, assembly GCA_023135565.1. Taxonomy (GTDB): domain Bacteria; phylum Acidobacteriota; class Aminicenantia; order UBA2199; family UBA2199; genus JAGLQA01. Next base: position 3,421 of record JAGLSW010000867.1, read on the forward strand.
TCTTTTTTATGTTTATGTTCCATTTTAAACTCCTTATTTTTTTTCCTGCATAATTAAATTCGCTCCGTATAGAGCAACAAAGGCTACGGAAACAAAATAGAGAATATCCCGGGTGTCCACCACACCTTTGGCGATCTGCTCGAAATGGTAGCTGGCGCTGAGATGCTGGAAAAAACCGACAAGGATATCAGGTAAAAAATACAGGATACGTTCGGTCAACAGGGTCAACGAAAAACAAACCGCCATGCCGAGAATAAAAGCGATAACCTGGTTGCGGGTGATTGTGGAAGCCAGCAGGCCGATGGCGCAGTAAGTCGCGCCTAAAAGCAAGGCGCCTAAGTAACCGCCGATTACCGGCCCCCAATCCAGCGGCCCTAAGAACGTGATAGACACGGCATAGAGCAGGGTGGGAGCAAGCATGACGCCTACAAAAGCCAGGGACGCCAGGAATTTTCCCAGGATAATATCTCTAAAAGTTACCGGCCAGGTTAAGAGAATTTCGTAGGTGCCCAAATTGATCTCTTCTGAGAAGAGGCGCATGGTCACAGCCGGGATGATAAAAGCAAAAGTGATGGGCAGCATGGAAAAGAACCGCGTCATGCTGGCCTGGCGGTTGAGGAAGAATGTAGAGAAAAACAGCCAGCCGATAATCAGTAAGAAAATAGAGATAACGATATAAGCGATAGGCGAGATGAAATACGCTTTAAACTCTTTTTTAAATATATGTTTTACTTTTTCCATGGTTAATTCCCCTGTGTTAATTTCCTGAATATTTTTTCAACGGAGTCCTCATCGAGGGATTTTTTCAGGTTGTCTAAAGTATCGTCCGCGGCGATTTTTCCCCGGTTGATAATCACCATACGGTCGCAGGTGGCTGCCGCTTCGCTGAGGATATGGGTGGAAAAAACGATGGTTTTTTCTTTACCGATGCGTTTGATGATTTCGCGGGTTTCCACGATCTGGTTGGGGTCTAAGCCGGAAGTGGGTTCGTCTAAGACGAGGATTTCCGGGTCGCCCATCAGGGCGTGGGCGATGCCCACACGTTGGCGGTACCCTTTGGAAAGTTCGTCTACGGATTTGTGCATGACCTCGTTCAGGCTGCAGAGATCGGCCAGGTCTTTGATCTGGGACAATTTTTTATCCGCCGCCACGCCGCGGATATCCGCCACGTAGTTCAAATAGTCGAAAACCAACATATCGTGATAAATGGGGGCGTTTTCCGGCAGGTAGCCGATAAGTCCCTTAATTTCGATCAGGTTGTCGATGATATTGTAGTCTTTTACTTTGATTGTCCCCGATGTAGGGGCCAGGTAGCCGGTTAGAATCCTATATATAGTGGTCTTCCCGGCGCCGTTGGGTCCTAACAGTCCCAGGATTTCGCCTTTTTTAATCTCGAAGTTGACCTGGTCTACAGCGCAGAGATCGCCGTAATACTTGGTTAAGTTTTCTACCTTAATCATGTGCGTCTCCTTATATTAGATTTTCCTTTTAAAGAATTGTGATAGCAAATTTTACCAAAACATTCGTATTTGTCAAGGCGTCCGGAAAAATTGCGGCGCGGATTTCCCGACTCTATTTACATTAAGCCGCATTCCTGGTAAAATAAGTTCGATAATTAACCGGGTAAAAAAAATGATAAAAGATTCCGAATACCTGAGAAAGTTTGAAAATGACCTTTTAGCTAAGGAGAGCAGTGATTTGTCGAAAAATCTTGCCCTTTACGAAGCCATGTGGGAAGAGGCGAAGGCTTTAGGTATTTTCCCGTTAAAAGACCCGTTAGATGGCGTCGAAGATGATATCCGGCTGGCAAAGGTGCTGCGCCGCCTCCCTAAACAAAATGTTTGAAAAACTAATCGTATCCATTGCCAAACTTTTGAAAAAGTTTGAAC
>JAGLSW010000868.1 GCA_023135565.1 Candidatus Aminicenantota bacterium
TCAAACTTTTTTAAAAGTTTGGCCCCCGGCAGGGCTGCCAGAGGCAAGGAATAGGGAGCAGCCGAACATAAATAATTTTAACCGGAACCGGTATTCAATGGTTTTCACATTGTCCCCGGTCATATTAACCCGGTACTGAGTTATATTAACCCCGTCCTGTATCGTTTTTATATGGTTCTCAATCATTTTATTCCCGTCCTGGGAAAAGTTATCCCGGTCCTCCATTATTTTTAGGCGGTCCTCTATCATTTTTACCCCGTCCTCAGCCATTTTCATATGGGCCTGATTCATTCTAACCCCGTCCGCAGAGACTTTACCGCGGTTCCAGGAGAAATTATTATAGTGCTCAGAGATTTTAGTTTGGAGCTATGGCTTAAAAGAAGAGATCAAGCGGCTACAAAATACAGAGACGTAATTATAACCGGATGGTGCGACTCATTGTCGAAGAAAATTTATTTTTTTTCATTTGGGGCTTGAAATTTTTTTCCTGATGTGATAGACTTTTTTTCTGAAACCGGGAAGTTGAAAAAGAATTGATACTGAAAGCATCAGTTGAAAAGGAAAATGGAATACAGGCAGTGGTTAATTGGAATTGACAAACCATTTCAAAATTTGCAGAAGGGGTGAATGTCCAGCCCCTAATGGCGGTAGCTTATCTAAATAAATTTTAAGATGTAGAACAACTGAGTTGTCAAGGCGAAAATATGTGAAGCAAATAAAAATTTGCGGAGATTTAAAAGGTGATAATACGAAATTCAATAGTTCACGCAAGTAGAATTCCTGATGGCAGTATTAGGGAAAAGACTTCCAATTCCAATAAAATGCGAGAAATCGTGTTTAGTATTCTTAAGAGCCTGGAGCCTCTATTGCGGGAGAGTTGAAGTATGATTTAGCAAGCGTAAACAAATCTTTAAGGCGAAAATTGTCATGAATGAAATTATACTTGATTATGAATTGGGAAGATCACTAATTAAACCTGATAAAAAATCTAACGATATTTTCCAGACTGTTAAAAACAACAACTACTTCCAAGAAGTTTTGTTTTATTTTTTATTATATGACAAAATATGGCTACCTCATGATCTAATAAAAGAAATCGAAACCAAAAATACTCAAAGATTATTTAAGGAAGGAATAATAGACTTCATCCCAGATGCGATCTTTAAAAATCAGTTTGATAAAACTTTAGATATAATCGAAAAAAAAGTTAATATTTCGGCTGAGATGGACTTAGTAGAAAGAATTGGTCTCAATACTTCACTCCAAATAACTCATGAAGAAACTTATCAGCATTTATTAAAATATCATGGTGAATATGAAATAATAAAAGATAACTTTGAATATCAGCAGTCAATGGAAGATAATATCATAGGTATATTTGAAGAGATTATATTGAATTATTTAACAAAAAATCATAAATTAAAATCTATGTTACCTTTGGTTTCGGTCACAAATTTTTCTATTGAGTCTTTTTATATGATAAAATCAATAATTTATGGAAATAATAATATTCTAAACTGTATTGGAGAAATACAAAAAGAATTATGGAAGAATGCCGAGGGTCTTATTGACGAAGAATACTCACATGTTGAATCTACTATGTATGATACTGAAGAGCTTGAATTTTTTTTGAACGATCAAGGAGTGGAAATTCCTAAAAAGAAGTCTCGTAGAGAACTCTTAAGGCAATTCTTGAAGCATTTAAAAAATAATTGGGAATCTTCAATAATTTGGACGATAGAAAATCTTCTTTATCTTCATTATTATATGAGACTAAAAGAAGTTTTAACTTTTTCGAATATAAAAAAAATTCCAATTAGAGCAGCCGTCAAACTTATGCCAAAATCAAATATAAAACCAGGGAAGATACAAGATGACTTGTATAGAATCTATAGAATCATTTTGAATGAAGTTGAATTTATACCCATAATTCATGATCTCGAAGATTTCCTACGTTTGAGAGAAAATAAGCAATTTAAAAAATTCCGGGAGATATTAAATGAATGGATAAAACTTGTAAAGATAGGTGATGTGAAATATGAAGACAAAATAAGAAAGGATATAAGAACTGCGAACAAGGAAATCAAAAAAATAAAAAAACATAAAAAAATAGCAGGTTTAGTAACTTTATTTACCTTACCTCTCACTGTAGTAGACCTATTTGTTGGGATACCCACAGGCTCTTTGATAACTGCAATAAGTGGAATTTATCAGTTGAAATCTTATATAAAAAAGAACAAATATTCATGGGTATTGTTCGGAGACCGGTAAAAATTGAATTATAAATGAGAAAATACAGTATTCCGGGGGCTGACCCCTAATTTTAAAATTTAAAATCAAGATGGCTGGAGCAGCAGTCTTCGTGAGACGGCTGCTCAGTTCGTGGAATCGTTCTCCGGGGTCCGTGGAATCATTATTTGGGGCTAAGCAGCCATTCCCCAAATGCAGCAGCCGTTGCCAGGAACTAAATAACGATTACTTTGAGCTAAAAAACCATTCCCATGGTCTAAACAAAGGCTTCCCGGTGCTAAGTAATCGTCCCCGGAGCTAAGTAATGACTAATCGGAATTAAAAAACGATTCCTCGTAGCTAAGCAGGCGTTCCCACAGCCTAAGTAACGATTTCCCGATGCTAAGTGATCGATTTTCGGTACTAAGTGACGGTTCTTTTGACCTAAGCAGCGGTTCTTTGGGCCAAAATAGTAGCCTCAGCAAAAAAAGGAAAAGAAAAGGGGGAATATGTCATCGTTGATACCCTCGGAGCGAGGTATGACAGGAACCCAGGGGGTCAGGTCTTGCATGTTAACATTTTCTGAGCTGCGAGGCAGGTTGGTTGCCAGCCAGGTATTGATTGATTCCATCAGTTTTAGTATAATGGCTGATGGCCAGACCAATGAGGATCGAATTTCCCGGTGCAGTGTACCATGTCACTGCCAGGGGTAATGAAAGAAAAAAAATATTCCGGCAGGACCGTGATAAAGAGGATTACCTGGAAATACTCGCATTAGTATTAGGGCGTTTCGGTTGGCTTTGCCATTCTTATTGTTTGATGGACAACCACTACCACCTCATAATCGAGACGCCGAGAGGTAATCTATCGAGAGGTATGATGCAGCTAAACGGGAATTATGCTCAACACTTTTACCGCAAATATAACCGGGTGGGGCATCTGTTTCAAGACAGATATAACGCCATATTAGTGGAAAAAGAAACTTACCTCCCTGAGTTAAGCCGGTATGTGGTATTAAATCCTGTGAAAGCCCGGATTGTACAGTTACCGGAAGAATGGCCCTGGAGCAGCTACCGTGCCATAATCGGAAAAACGAGAAAACCGGATTTTTTAACGATAGATTGGATATTGTCGCAATTTGGGATACAAGACCAGCCCCCCAAAATATACAAGACCGGACCCCCAAAATTCCCCAGCCCTAAAAAATGTTAACATGCAAGACCTGACCCCCACACTCAAGAGGAAGCCCATACGGCTTGGTTTACATACTAACATTTCCTCGAGAAGAGGTAAAGTTTTGTCAGAGCTGGCTCAAGCATTGACCATTATCGCAGAGAAAAACAAGTTTTCAAGAACCATTTTCTTTGGAATTTCGGGATATCCTGGTGCAGGCAAAACAACACTGGCCCTTGAAATAGCTGATATATTAACAATTGCCGGATTTAATATTATAGTTGTGCATCAAGACGATTTTCGTATTGCGAAGGCAAAGCGGTTGGACAATAATGGGAATTTCCTATACGGAGATATGCCATTTATCCATCAATGGCATAATTGGAAAGACCTTCACAATCTTATTTATTCAATCAGGAATGCCAAATGTAACTCGACATTTTTTGCGAGAAAATACGAGAGTGAAACTCAGAAACGAACTGGAAGAATAGAGTATGTCGTCAATTTGGGTAAACCTACCTTTGCCATAATAGAAGGCGCTTTTATTTTTGACTTGGGAAGTAGGAATGCCTATGGGGTTAAACCAGATGCAATTGATGAGGTTCTAGATTGCCGAGTATTTGTCTTCAGAGAGAGCATAGATAAGTTCGATGATGAGCACTTTAAAAACGTACTTATTTCTCGCAAGTTACAGAGCAAAGATGGGATTCAGATCAAGAATGCAATTAGGAGGCAGTCTGAAATATATGTGAAAGTTATAAATGAATCGATACACTACGCAGTAAATAAGTGGAAAGCAGCTGACTTCTTTTTCGACAATGCGGATTTCTCTTCACCGTTACTAAAGAATAATGAAAGAATTGTTACTCTATGAATATCCATCTTGAGTATTTAACAGAAGCGAACCGTATATTGGCACCAATTGCTATTGATAGTTATAATAGTTCGACTATATTGAATGCTGTACCGATTGGGAATAGATGTCTTGCCAGGGTACAACAAAGAAATACTGCTTCATGAAAGGAGATTAAGGATGGTAAAATTGCAAAAAATGATATCCAAATTAGATCTTCAAGACTGGATTTTTTTTATCTGCGGAATATCGGCTATTCTTGTGAGTCTTACTGGTTTTCTAGGTGCGTGGCCCTTTAATTCTTCCAAACCAGATGAATTTGACAAAGCGGTATTTGGCTCTATCGGTATGATAATAGCTGCTTTGGCTTCGATACAATTCTCTTTAAAGAGAATCCAGGAAAGGCTTAAGTCTACGAAGGAGCAGAACTACGAATTAGAATTTCCTATTGATATGGATGAACATATTCAAACGGCCGAAACCATTGATTTCTGTGGTTTAGAGATGTTTAAGACAATAAGTAAATACCGGGAGATATTAGAAGTAAAAGCAAAGGCTGGAAAAAGAATCAGATTTTTAATAGCAGACCCTAATGGCAAAGTTATAGATATGGTGAAACTCAAATATCCAACAGGGATATCGCCGGCTACAAGTGCCAGAATTCTAGGCTCTATTAGTATCATGCAACTGATACGAGATAAAGCACCTAAACCAAAAAAAGGTCTTGTCAAGAATGTAGAAATAAAAACTCTCGATTACCTGTTTCCGAGAAAGGAAATTATCGTCAATTCAGAAAGATCGAATGGAATCGTTTATTTGCAGTCCTACACTTTCAGAATGTCTATGTACAAGTTCAAGCAGTGCTATAAAAAAGGGTCAGGAAATTTTTTCGACCTCTACGTTAAAGAGTTTGGCGAATTTTGGGATTGCGCAAATACTCATGTTTAAGGGTCAAGATGTTTAACCTTGACTGTGACAGAATACCAAAGGAGAGTTCAAAATGATTTGTATTTTTGGAGAGAATCCAGAGAAGGCGTGGAAAAAAGCATTTCTTGAGCTATATAGAAATGGAAAGGAAGTCAAATTCAACGGATTCTATAAGAATGAAAGTGCTGCTATTGAAATTGCTGATATAACCGGAAGTTACTATTGTACGTACTTCCCATTGGAAAAAAGCGCCCTTGATGACATAAGAACCTACATAATCAGTGGCGCTAATGAGCACAAAATTGAACATGAATGGACAATATTATATAGACAACGGCTCTTTGCCGAAGGAAATCACATAGAGCAGATCATAAACACTCTGAAAGAATGGCCCGATTGTCCAAGAGCACAAATATGCCTTTGGAAGAATGGTACAGATTTGCGCCGATCAGAAAAAGCCCCCTGTTTGCAACTCCTTTGGTTCAAAAACATTGGCGGAAACCTTGATCTTCATGTCCATATGAGAACTACAGATTGCTATGGAAAGCTATTATTAAATTTCAACGAGTTTATTGCGATACAGATATATGTTGCAAATAGACTATCTCTTGGCCTTGGTCTCTATAGACATTTCATTGACTCTCTCCATTTTCATGAGTATGATGCCGAAAAGGTTGATGAAACGATGAACAAGCTTTTAAGTGAAACTCGGAAGTAAGGTAAGGGGATTTGAATTAAACAGCAAAATCAGGGGACAGGCAAGATTTTATTATAGGCTCCCCGCGCCGCGGGGCTTGGAACCCCGCAAAGACTTTTGTTTATTTTCATCGTCTCCGGGCGAGGACGCGGCATCATGAAGAACTAATATGAAACAATTGGTTCATCTTTCCCACATTCCCACGCACCGGGCCCGCTAACACACCCATCATTTACACACCTACTTGCACCGTCGCCCCCTTTTCTGAGAGCAAGCGAACATTCCCACACTCCCAGGCACCGTCCCAGCTTTTTCCTTTTTTTGTCGCCTGCCCATTACTTGTTTAAGGTGCCCGGGATTTGGGCCGCTTTTCCAAACGGTGGGGGCGGTGCGTTCAAATGTGCAAATTTAGCAGCAAAAGATAGGGGGACTTTTGGGAACAGGCAAGAACAATCATCAATGTTTTATAGGCATATCAAATTTGAGTAAATTTTATACGAATTTGGCCTCGGGATGTCAAAGGAGGCAAATTTTCCTTAAAAGCTCCCTACACCGTCCCCTTTTTTCTTTATTTTTATAGATGAGTTCGACGGCATTCCCCGGGATGAATTGGAAAATTTCTTAACTACCTTGAGAGATTTGTACCTGGAATACAAAGGGGCTGAACAAAAAGCCCTCTACTCCATCGGCTTGATCGGGATCAGGAATATCACCAAACTCATCG
>JAGLSW010000869.1 GCA_023135565.1 Candidatus Aminicenantota bacterium
CGCTCCTGTATGGAAGAGATAGCGTAAACCCCTGGTCCACCGGCAGATTTTATAGAAACATATTCTCCTTTGGCTGCTTCTTTTATATATTCGGCCAGGCCCCTGATGTTCGGCACTCTAAAAACCACCGACAGCGGTAATCTAACCTTCAATGCCTTATGTATCCTGGGTATCATAATTGTGGCTTTCAATGAGTGGCCGCCCAATTCAAAAAAATTATCGTCTATTCCTACAGCAGACGGCTCGATATTTAATACCTTTGACCAAATTTCAACCAACTGCTCTTCTATTTTATCCCGGGGGGCTGCATAGGTTTCTTCCCGTTTTATCTCCGGCTCCGGTAAGGCTTTCCGGTTTACCTTCCCGTTTGGCGTTAAGGGTATTCTCTCTAATTGCATGAAATAGGACGGCACCATATAATCGGGCAGCTTTTGAGATAAATATTCACGAAGCTCAGCAGTATCTACAATTCCCGATGTCCGGGAAACGATATAGGCGCAGAGATATTTATCACCCTTCGCAGCGGCACCGGTTATCAACACCGCCTCTTTTATGTCCTTATGACTCAATAAATTTTCCTCGATTTCCCCCAATTCAATGCGAAATCCCCTTATCTTTACCTGGTGATCGATCCTGCCGGTAAATTCCACATTCCCATCCGGAAGCCAATTGGCGAGATCCCCGGTTTTGTATAAGATATCACCGGGGATAAAAGGGCTCTCTACGAAATTCTCCGCTGTAAGCCCGGGACGGTTTAAATAACCCCTGGCCAAACCATCGCCGGCTATACACAATTCACCCGCTAAACCTATGGGCTGCAAATGTAACCCCTTATCTACTATATACAAGCGAATGTTATCGATAGGCTTGCCGATGGGTATACTTTTGACATTTTCCCCTGTATTACAATTGTAGTAAGAAACATCCACAGTGGCTTCCGTAGGACCATATAAATTGATTAACCTAATGCCGTTACCCTGGTTAAAAAGACTGTTAAACCGCTCTACATGATTAGTTAATAATGCCTCGCCGCTGGCAAATACCTGCCGTAAACCGGAGAGCCTAACCGGATCGGTATAATTTTCACAATACTCGAGGAAAACCGCTAACATCGAGGGTACAAAATGCATGGTAGTGACCCTGCTTCTCTCTACTGCTTCTACTATTGATTCCGGGCTTTTTTCACCTCCCGGTTCTAATAGGCATACCGTGCAGCCCACCATAGACCACCAGAACAACTCCCATACCGAAACATCGAAAACAAAAGTCGTTTTCTGGAGTATCACATCCTGCTCATCCAAAGGATAGGCCTTCTGCATCCAGTTAAGCCTGTTTACTACGGACCTGTGCTCTATCATAACGCCTTTCGGTTTCCCGGTGGAACCTGATGTGTAGATGACGTAAGCAAGCGGCCTTCCCGTGTTTGGAATAGGTCGCGAACCACAGGCTGCGGGTTCCGAAATATCCCGGCCCGGCTCCATCCCCCCAGGGGAGGGGATTTCTTTCTCCTCATCACGGGAATCGAAAAACATTGTCTCAAAACCCGGATTCTTGAATGCGGCACCCGCTTCAGATAATTCCCTGGTGGTTAATAGTAATTTTGCTCCACTGTCTTTTAACAGGTATTCTTTTCTCGCTGCCGGGTATCCCGGTTCAATGGGCAGATATCCGCTTCCAGCCTTCAAGATGGCAAACAACCCGGTTATCATCTCAATAGAGCGAAACACCATTATTCCTACAATAGTACCGGGTCCTGCGCCCTTGCGATTCAACGCGGCGGCAAGGCGATCAGCTCTCCTGTCTAACTCTTTATAAGTCAGCGCTGAATGTAGAGCAGGGGGTGTTTTACTTCCCCCGGTAGATGGCATGTGCGGGAAACCCGAAGCGAATCCCGTCTCTACAACCGCTATCTTCCCCGGACTCCCGGTAACCTGTTCCTCAAATAACTCATGTACCGTTTTATCCCGGGGATAATCGACCGCCGTGTCGTTAAATTCATGCAGCAGTTGTCTCTTTTCTTCAGCAGAAATGATCTCTATGCCGGCTATTTTCTTCTCAGCATTTTTTACCAGGGAAGTTACGATTCTCTTAAAGTATTTAATAAATCTCTCGATGGTCTCTTGTTTGAATAAAGCGGTACAATAATCGAGAACAAAAAACAGTTCGTCGTTAGCTTCATATGCCTGGACATTTAAATCAACTATGGTAGTATCCCGTTTATGTTCATAAGGGCCTATTTTCAGACCGGGAATTTCAAGTTCCGTAAATTCTATATTCTGGAAAGCAAACATCACGTCAAAGAGCGGATTGCGACTTACATCCCGGCTAACCTCAATTTTTTCTATCAGCTCTTCAAACTGGTACTCCTGGTTCTCAAAACCCCGGAGTGATTTTTCTTTTACTTCGCGCAGGAACTCTATAAAACTCCTCTCCGCCCGTGGATAATTCCTGTTTGCCAGGGTGTTGACAAATAAACCGATGGTTCCCTGGATGTCCGGGTGCGCGCGTCCCGCAGCCGGTGTGCCGATAATGATATCTTCCCGGCCGCTTAATTTTGACAACAGCACGTTCAATATAGCCAATAACACCATATATAGTGTGGCTCCTTCTTTGAGAGCCAACTCCCTCAGCATCTTCGACTCCTTCGGCTCCAGGCCGAACCGCAGGGAACGCCCGGAGAATACCTGGAGGGGAGGACGTTTATAATCGGCGGGCAAATCCAAAACAGGAATCTCTCCTGCAAACTGCTCCAACCAGTACTGCTCCTGCTTCTTAATCGAATCTCTTTTTTTATCGCTGTTCAACCATTCCGAATAATCTTTGTACTGGATTTTTAAGGGCGGTAATTCTCCTCCTGCATAAAGTTCCAAAAGTTCCTGCAGGAAGATCATCCGCGACGTGCCGTCAAATACGATATGATGAGTGTCTATTAACAGTATATGCCGCGTTTCCCCTATTTTTATCAAGCCCGCCCGCAGCAGCGGGGCTTGCGAAAGATCAAATATACGGACAAATTTCTTGATTATTTCATCTACACTGTTCTCGCCGGTTCCCGGGGTTCGCCCTGCTTCCGGCACATCATAAAATTCTATTTTAAAATCAACTTTCTTTCGAATGGCCTGTACCGGTTCCTCCTCTTCAATAGAAAAGGAAGTTCGCAGGCTTTCGTGCCTGGAAACCATTTGTCCAAAGGCTTTCTCCAACTGTGGGTAATCGAGGTTTCCTTCGACCTGGAGCAGGGTTTTTATGTTATAGGCAGTGTGGATGTTTTCGATTTCATTTAATATAAATAATCTCTTCTGCATGGGGGAGACAGGATAATAGCCCTTTGGAGAAACAGGCCGAATGGGGATAAATTTATCCTTGCCCGCTGCTTTTATATATTCGGCCAGGCCGCGTATAGTGGATATTTGAAATATTTTTGCTACCGGGATCTGCACATTAAATTCCCGGTGAACTTTGGAAAGCATGGTGGTGCCGCGCAAAGAATGCCCTCCTAATTCAAAGAAATCGGAGTCGATGCCGATTTTCTCTTTTGCCGCGCCCAACACATCATGCCATATGTCCACCAGCTTTTCCTCTATATGATCGCGGGGAGCGGCATATTGCTCCTCAGAACTTATCTCCGGATCCGGCAGCGCTTTCCTGTCTATTTTCCCGCTCTGGGTTAAAGGCAAACGATCCAGGAAAACAAAATAAGTGGGAATCATATAATCGGGCAATTCTTCGCCGGCAAACTCTCGTAACCCGGTTGTGTCGAGAACAGCGTCCGGCCCGGATTTGGAGGATTTGGACACAATGTAGGCACATAGATACTTATCCCCACTCCCGGTATCGCCCGCATTAGCAGCCGGCACTTCTTTGGCAGCCACCACGGCTTCATCGATCCCGGGGTGTTTCAACAGCGCGCTCTCTATCTCAGCTAACTCTATCCTGAAGCCCCGCAGCTTCACCTGCGCATCCCTCCTGCCCATAAACTCGATGTTTCCACCCGGCAAAAGCCTGCCGAGATCCCCGGTGAAATAAAGTAGGCCAAATTCTTCATCACGCTCGAAGATTTTTTTCGACGCTTCTTCATCTTTCCAATAGCCGGGAGAAATATGAGGGCAGGCAGCCATGATTTCACCAACCGCGTATTCATCTACTTCACTGCCTTCTTCATCCAGTACAAAAATCCGGGTATTGTCCAATGGTTCTCCAATGAGCAAATGTTCGATAGTGTCCCCTGCGCGAATAAGCCAGGTTGTATTGACAGACGATTCGGTTTGCCCATACACGTTAGTTAGGATCGAATGGGGGAAAAATTTCTTACACATATTAATTTCATATTCCCTGATGGGTTCTCCTCCAAGCAGTATAAACCGAAGCGCCGGGAAATCTTCCTCCCCGGTTAGGGTGCTTGCAAAATAAGAAAATAGGGAATGCACCGAATGCCAGATGGTAATTTTTTCCCTTGCTAAAAATTCGGAAAGCTCAAAGGATTCCTGCCTCCTGACATCGATGGGATAGAGGGCTGCCCCGTTTAAGAGTGCGGCAAACATATCCTGTACGGAACCATCATGACAAAAAGAAGAAAACAGGGTCATCCTGTCTTCCCGGGTAATCGAAAATAAACGGGTCCAGTTCCTGATGTAATACAAAACGTTTTCTTGGACCTGCATCACACCTTTGGGCCTGCCGGTAGAACCCGAGGTATACATGATGTAAGCCAACCGGTCACCTGGAATATCGATACCGGGATTATCTCCCGGCAGCGTTTCGATAACACTGTCGATAGTGATGTATGGAATATTCGCTCCCCGGGCTATACTACGTGCTGTCTCTTCATGCGCAGACAGGGTCAATACCAGTGCGGACCCGGAATTTTCGATCATATAGGATAACCTGTTACCGGGATAATCCGTAGAAAGCGGCACATAGGCTTTTCCTGCTTTTAATACCCCCAGTATAGCGGCAATCATGTGGGGGCCGTGCTCAAACAACAGGCTCACCCGCTGGACAGTTTCCTTTTGCTTGAGAGTTTGTAAAACTAAATGGGCAACCCGGTTGGCATACCGGTTCAATTCCTCATAGGTGAAAGATTCTCCTTCGGTCTTCAACGCGATATTACGCGGCGTTTTTCCTACCTGTTCTTCAAATTTTCCGGTTATCATTGTTTCATTTACCCCCGGTTTCGTTTGAACTTCCGTTTTTTGCCGGCGGTTTTGAATTCCCTATAATTTTTACCGGGATGGGCGACGGCGAATTCCAGTAATTTTATATAATCCCCGACAAAATGCTCGACGGTGACGGCGCTGAGAAGCGCTTTCTTATAAACCCACAGGGTGTCGATACCGTTTCCATATTCACCTACATAAGGTTCCAGGTCGAACTTAACATCCTGGAAGTGTTCAGTGTGATAGGAAGAAAAAGGTTCCGCTTTCCCGGCCGCCGCCTGCATATTGGCCATATTAAAAGCTGCCGGGATGTCGGGGTAGCGCATCTTCTTCTCCCGGAAAACCTTTTCCAGGGGGTAACCCTGGTGTTTAAAACATACCAGCACATCTTCGTGCACCCGCTGCAGTAATCCCGCGAAAGTTTCGTTCTCACCGATTTGCGTTTTAAACAAAACCGAGTTGACAAAAAAACCGATTATAGGATAGAGCGAATCATGCTCCCTGCCGGCATTGATAATAGAGCAAACTATATCTTTTCGACCGGCATAACGGGAAAGAGTCATAATAAAAGCGGTAAACATAACCATAAAAAGTGTCGTGTTTTGGGATTCGCCTAACTTTTTCAGGTTCTCTTTTAACTCTTCTCCTATTAGGACACGATACGAAGCGCCGCTCAGATCACGGCTGTCACCACCGATTTTCGTGGGCAGAGTAAGCCGGGAAATTCCGCCTTCTACTTTCGACGCCCAAAAACGAAACGATTCTTCACTCTCAGCGCCCCCTGCCGCCCGGCGCACTTGCCATTGGGCAAAATCCTTATAGTGCAGGCTGAGAGGTTCCAGCCGGCCGGGTTTCCCGCTTCGGTAACTTTCATATAAATAAATCAGTTCTTTTTTAAAAATCTCCATGGACCAGCCATCGGAAATAATATGATGCATGGCGTATATGAGTTTATAATTGTCGGCTGCCAATTTCACCGACAGCGTGTGAAATAACGGGGCCTTCTCCAGGCTAAAAACCCGGCCTGTCTCCTTCTTAAAAATCCTTTCCCATTCACCGTTCCTTTCCGCTTCCCCTAAGTGTGAAATGTCAACCTCCCGGAATGGGGATTTTATACCGGCCATGATAAACTGCACCGGTTTATCATCGATCATTTTAAATTCGGTTCTCAAGCTTTCATGACGCTGAATGATATCTTCCACCGCCTTCCGCAGCGCCGGGCAGTCCACGGGGTGTGGCAAATCGACAACCCCGGGCATATTAAAAGCAGTGCTCCGCGGGTCTCGCCGGTGGATAAACCAGAGCCTTTCCTGGTTAAAAGAAAGGACATAATAGCTCTTTTTCTCCGCTTTCTCGATGGAAACATATTTCATTTTTACTGCTTCTTTTATATACCGCCCCGCTTCCCTTATAGTGGGGTAATCGAATATTTCAGCCAGCTCGAGCTTTACATTGAATTCTTTGTGAACCCTTGCTATCAGTATGGTTCCTTTTAGAGAATGACCGCCTAATTCAAAAAAATTGTCATCGATCCCGATTTCAGCGGCAATATTCAAAACTTGCGACCATAAAACGGCGAGTTTCTCTTCTATTTCACTGCCAGGGGCAGTATATTCTCTTTTGCGCAGGATTTCCGGTTCAGGCAGCAATTTCCTATCCACTTTGCCGTTTGGGGTCAGGGGAATCCTATCCAAAAACACAAAGTATGTGGGTATCATATAATCGGGCAGAACACGGGAAAGAACTTCCCTGAGTTCCGCGATTTGCACTTCCGTCCCGCTGCTGTGCGCGACTATGTAAGCGCATAAGTATTTTTCTTTATTCAAAATTTTATCTAAAACAACCGCTTCTTTGATTTTTTCGTGCTCTAACAACCGGGCTTCAATTTCACCCAACTCGATCCTGAAACCCCTTATCTTTACCTGGTGGTCGATACGGCCCAGGAATTCTATCTCGCCTTCCGGCAGCCAGCGGGCTAGATCACCGGTGCGGTAAAGAGTGACCGGCGCTTGGCGACCGGTGATTGCTGAAGACTGACCGGTTTGCCTCTCAGAGGCCGGGTGCGCCGCACCCTCACCGGTGCGGTGAAGTGTGACCGGCGATTGGCGACCGGGAGAATAAGAACTATCAAACCGCACAAATTTTTCCGCGGTGAGCCCGGGGCTGTTTAAATAACCGCGGGCATTTCCATCCCCTCCGATATATATCTCACCGCTTACGCCCAGGGGAACCGGCTTCAAACTTTTATCCAGGATATACAGTGAAGTGTTCGCAATGGGCTTCCCAATCGGGATGGTAACCGCCGAACCGGCAATGCTGTTAATAACATAGTAAGTCGCGTAAACCGTGGTCTCGGTGGGGCCATATACATGGATAATCCTATCTTTCCCCATGTATTCCAGGGCTTTCCGCGCATGTTCCACCGATACTCTTTCGCCTCCGAAAAGGACTTTCCCGACATTGGCAAAACAATCTAACTGTAAATCCACCAGGACATTAAATAACGCCGTGGTGACAAAAAATACCGTTACTTTTTCCCGTTTTATCAATGATGCCAGCCGGTCGACCGCCGCTGCCCTGGGCCGGTCTATCAGCACCAGCGCGGCCCCATTCAACAGGGCGCCGTAGATGTCGAACACCGAACCGTCAAAAGCATAATTGGACAACTGCAGTAACCGGTCTGCGGATTTTATTTCTATATAGTTCGTGTCCTTGACGACTCTAACCACATTATAATGCCGGGTTAATACACCTTTGGGTTTGCCCGAGGTGCCGGAGGTATAAATAACATAAGCCAGGTTCGCGGAGGAACCGGGGGCCACGGCGCTTGAAACATGAAACCCTTCCGCCTCAATTTCAACCGGCGTATTGAAAAATACCGTTTCAACTTCGCTGCTTTTCAATTTTTCGACCTGCGCCGATAAACCGGGCGCAGCGAGCAGCAGCTTCGTACTGCTGTCTACCAGCATGCAGCGGATTCTTTCCGGGGGGAAATCGATCTCTATAGGTAAATAGGCCGCGCCTGCTTTTAATATGGACAGGATCCCCACAATCATCTCTATCGAACGCTCTGCCATGAAAGCGACGATATCCCCGGTACGGACGCCCTTTTCGACCAATACCCGGGCCAGCCGGTCGCTTTCACGATTCAACCGCCGGTAAGTTAGAGACACCCGGCGGCCTGTGGAGGAGCTGCCGTCACCGCTGCTTACACCAACCAGGGCTACTTTCCCGGGCGCCTTTTCTACCTGCTCTTCAAACAACCGCGGCAGCGTCTCCTCCCGGGGATAGCCTGTGACCGTGTCGTTAAAATCAAATAATATCCGCCGCTTCTCTGCTTCGGTGACAATATCTAAATCACCAAGCAAAGGATTTTCTTTCCGGGTAATTTCTTCGAACAAATGAAGCAAATGCCCGGTTAGACGCTGTATGGCGTCCCCGGTGAAAAACTCGCGATTATAATTTATCTCGATGTGTGCTTTTTGCCGGGAAAAAATGCATACCAGGGGATAGATCCTGCCCTCTTCGATAACCCCGGTTTTGGGGCCGCTTGTAAATTTTAGGAGTATATTAAAAAGACGATGTTCTACCGGTACGCTGCTCCACTCCTGGATGTCGAGCATCGGGAGGGCGGCGTACCCTTCTATCTTGCTTCTTAATTCCGCGATGGACTGTAGCCAGGGCGTTAGGGCGGAAGATGGCGTTACCGTCAATGGCGCCGGGTATAATCCTTCCCCTTGCCGGGAAAACTCCATGGCGAAAAGTACTTTTTCTTCACGGCAATAGCGGCTTAAAAGGAGCGCCCATGCCCCGGTCAGCAGTGTTTCCATTGTTATGCCGCACTTTTCGGTAAAAGCGCCTGCCGCCGTTACCAGGGCAGCGGGAATCTCTCTACATTCCACACCCACGATGTCCTCTTCCCGGGACAATTCTACCGTTCGATCCGCTTCCCCGGGCAGCATAGTGGGAACATCTATTCCCGCTAAATTGGACCTCCAGAAGGGTTCCGCTTCATGCGCGGGGATAACGGCGTCGCTGCGCACGAAACAAGCACGGTGAAATAATGCCACACTCCCGAGCCGGCGGTATATCTGCTCAGGCCGGGCGTAGAAATCGGCTTGAAAAAACATTTTCCTTTGACCGGTTTTCATGGCCGCTTTTATTAAATCCGTCACAAGACTTGCGCCATAGCCTCTCTTCCTCTGCTTTACCGTTACGCCTAAACTGTAGAGCCCGCAGAAATCTTCCCTGCCGGGAATCATGGTGCAGATGCCGATAGGCGCTTCATGTAAATAACCGACAAAATGCGTCACATTCCGCGCCATTTCGCCATAAAACTGCGACGTTAAGGCATCTCCCATATACACACGGCGGCTGGTGAAAGATTCATTAAATATTTCTACGAAATGATCTAACTCAACGCTCGACTGCACCGGTTTCATCTCTATAGGAACCTCCGCCGCCGGCGGCGGGTCTTCATGCGGGTACCCCATCCAGGTCTCGGCCCTGTTTAATTCATAACCGGCTTTGCTTAAAAACGCGGCGGCTTCCTCGAAACCGGGCGATTCCGCCACTAAGTAAACACTGGGGTACCGCCTGTGTTCGAGGGCGAAGGTTTCGATTTTGCCGATGCACTCCGGGAGCCGGGTTTCCGATCCCGGGAATACCGCGGCGTGGTTCCATACAAAGTCCACGGTGGCGTTTGAATAGGCAAATAACCCGAATTCATTAGTTTGTGTTTTGGAAACAAATTGCCCGGTTTGCAGGCGATAATGCTCTTTGAGCATTTCTTCCGCCTGCAGCAGTTCGCCGGGTGTTGACCATACTTTCCTATTGAGTACTAAATCTTTAATGTTCACAACAATTTCTCCCGGTAGGATTTAAAATTCAAAATCACTCTCGATACCCTGGTAAATATCGGATTTTACCTCTCCCAGATCATGGGATATTTCGATATCTTTGAGCTTGATGTCTTCATCACCTGTAATCGCAGCTAACACCTCTTTAAAATATTTGATAAACCGTTCTATTGTCGCCCGTTTAAAAAGCGCCGTGCTGTATGTCAGGGCCAAAATAAGACATTCCGTCCTCTCGATACTGGTCAAAATTAAATCGAACTTGGATTGAGTTCCTTTATAACCATAATTTTCGTTTTCTATCCCGGGCTGCTCTTCTTCCGCGGTTCCTGCCGCATCTCCGGGAGGCGCTTCGACTTTCTCCGAACGGTGGGTATACATCACGTCAAATATAGGATTGCGACCGGCGTCTCTCTTTACCTGCATTTTATCGACTAAATCTTCAAATTGATAATCCTGGTTATCGAAAGCTTGCAGCGTCCTCTCCCTGACCTCTTTTAAAAAACCGGCAAAGGTTTTCTCACCGCCGGGGTAGTTTCGTAAAACCAGGGTATTGACAAACATGCCGATAATACTCTCTAAGTCGGTATGCCTGCGTCCCATGGCTACTGTCCCGATTATAATGTCTTCCCGGCCGGTGAGCTTGTAAAGAAATACATTAAATATGGTAAATACCACGATAAACATGGTGGCGCCGGATGATTTCACATAAGCTCTTAATTTTTCCAGCGCCTCGCCGTCGATGTCGAACCGGGTCATATCACCGGCAAAATCCTGTACCTCAGGTCTTTCATAATCGGCAGGCAAGTCCAGTTGGGATAGGCCGCCTGAAAACTCTTTCAACCAATATTCTTCTTGTTTTTTTATTTCACCGGACCGTATCAAAAAATTCTGCCATCCTGAATAATCTTTGTACTGGAGCCTTAGTGCGGGCAGGCTTTCTCCACCGTAAAGTCGAATAAATTCGGATACAAATACCTGGTGCGATAAGCCGTCGCTAATAATATGATGAAAATCCGCCATGAGGATGTATTCTTTATCTGCTATTTTTATCAATACTGCCCTGAAAAGGGGGGCTCTACCGAGGTCGAAAGGCCGGACAAAATCATTGATGATATCCTGGAGGGTGCGCTCGTTTCCTGTATCGTAATATTCTACATTAAATTCGATTTCCCGGCTGTGCAGTATCTTCTGTACAGGCTCCTTATCGAGCAGTTCAACGTATGTTCTCAGGCTGTCATGGCGCCGGATCAACTTCCTGAAGGTTTTCTCGATTTTCTCTTTGTCAAAGTCGGTCTCCAATATAAGTTTCTTCAATGTCGGTTGGTTATAGACAATACTATCTTTCTCCAATTGGTGTGCGATATATATCCTCTTCTGGGCGGATGAAAGCAAATAGTATTCCTTTTCCTCGGCGGGTTTTATGGAAATATAGACGTCTTCCCCACTGTTCTCCAGGATATATTCGGCCAGTTTTTTGATGGTAGGCCTGGAAAAAAATACTTGCAGCGGTATATCTATATTCAATGCCTTATGAATATGAGAAGCCACTGTCATGACCTTTAACGAGTCCCCGCCCAATTCAAAAAAATCATCGTGAATCCCCACCCGGTTAATCCCGAAAAAATTCTGCCAGGTTTTCGCCAATGTTTGTTCCGTCTTGTTTCCAGGCGCGGCATATTCGCTGCCCAGTTCCGGTCGCTGCAGCATCTCGTAAGAAGATGATAATGATTCTTCCGCAGCGTCCTCATCCACTCCCGCCTCACGGCTCTTTTCCCTGAGAAGATGCTCAAACAGGGCGTTGAGGTCGCGGGTTGAGACAGCCACACGGCTTAAATCCTTTTCCATTAAACGCTTGAATATCTCCACGCCTTCCAGCGGCGTCACTGCTCCCGAGAACCGGTTTTCGGAGTTTTGACTTCTATTCCCCTGCGAAGCCCTTCTCTCTATTGCTGCTGCGGCCATACCCACTTCTTTCCAGCCACACCAATTAATAGCTAAAGTATACACTCCATTTTTCCCGGCCCTGTAACATGCATAAGCTTCAAGAAACTCATTGGCTGCATTATAACCGACCTGACCAAAGTTCTCTATATAAAGATTGTTTCCTAAAGATGAAAAAAGGACGAAGAAATCAGGCGCTGCATCCAGTTCCGTCAATATTTTATCAAAAACCAGGGTGCCCTTCACTTTTGGAGCTAAAACACTTTCCGTCATGCGCCGGTTTCTCCTCTGGATAACACCATGGTAATCGCCGACTCCGGCAGTATGGAGAATCCCGTTAACCGGGCCGAATCGCTCTTTTGCCCGGGAAAAAACATCTTGCATCTGCTCTAAGTTAGAGACATCCGCACGAACGATCATAACTTCAGCACCGAGGTTTTCCCATTCTTTTATTTTTTTTATCTTAAGATTTACCTTATCCTTTTCGCCGTGGGATTCCAACCGGCTGCTCCACTCTGCCCGGGAGGGGAAAGGAGAAGAACCCACCAGGATAAGCCGGGCTTTTACTGCCCTGGCCAGGTATTCCGCCAGGGTAAATCCGATACCCCCTAAACCGCCGGTAATAAGGTATACTCCCCCTTCCCGGAAACGGCGGCCAACTCCTTCAACCCCATCTAAGCGTACCGGTTTCACTGTGGGCGCCCAGGAATAACTGCCGCGAATGGCGGTTACCCTGTGGGAGAAATCGCTGTGTAATTCTTGCAGCAAAAGTTCTACCCGGCTGTTTCCATGCATGGAGGCCGCTGCGGGAATATCTATGTTTTTACATTGGATAGTGGGATATTCTAAGGGAATCACCTTAACAGCTCCTAACAGGGCTGCTTTTCCGGGATGTAGAATCTCATCCCCCATTACTTCATGAAGGCCGTCGCTTACCACAGCCATTTTAATGTTGTTTGTGATTCCCCGGCTGCCGATGGCCCGGGCAATCTCCAGCAAACTGAATAAACCGGTATCCTGGATGCCGTCGATAGTCTCCAGGTTCGCGCCCTGACTCTCAGCTCCTGTCACATTCCATAAATGCACGATACAGTCAGGCACTTTCCCGGTATTTATAAGTTCCCGGAATAGGGAGTCATAATCAGCGGGTTCAGCAGGATCGAGGACATATTCCCCTGCACTTACCCGCTTAAAAGCAGTCCCGGCCCGGACAATAACAACATCCTGCCGCTGCAGCAGCAGGCATTCTTTCAACCGGGAACCGGGGCCGTAATCAGCGATAAAGAGCAGCCAGCATAATGATTTCCCACCCTCGACGGAACGGTTTCCTTTTATCGCGGAACGCTCCCATGAGGGTACATAAAACCAATCGCCCATATCGGCTTTTTTACGCAGCCGGGCAGTGCCGGCCATCATTTCTACACCGATTTTGAAAGGGTCTCCTTCGATCCAATACTTTTGCCGGTCAAAGGGATAGGTCGGCAGCGGCACGCGGCAGCGCTTTTCTTGTGAATAAAAGGCGGCCCAATCGATCTTTGCTCCATAAAGCCATATTTGACCCAACCTGTCCAAAAGATAAGCGTTGTCGGGGATATCTTCTTGCGGGTGCCGAACCAGGTTGATCACCTGTTGGGATGGTTTCTTGTCTTTATGCTGCCTGACAAATGTACACAATGCCTTGCCCGGACCTACTTCCACCAGCAGGGTGTTGTCTTCGGAAAGCAGTTCTTGCAGCCCGCGGTTAAACCGGACGGCGCTGCGAATTTGCTTCGACCAGTAAGCGGGATCCTGCGCCTCCCCGGCTTTGATCCAGTGCCCCGACACATTCGATATATAAGGAATTTGCGGTTTGTTCAATTTGATTGCTTTTACCTTATCCTCAAATTCCGCCAATATGGGTTCCATCATTTGCGAATGAAAGGCATGAGACGTATGCAGGCGGCGGGTTTTATACCCTTTATCCGCCAGTTCTTTCTCAAAAGCATCTATCGCTTCATGGGGGCCGGAAACCACGCAGCGCTCAGAACTGTTCAGGGCTGCCGGGGATATGTCTCCCTTCCCTTCTAATAGGGAAAGCAAGCGCTCTTCCGAAACGGGGACGCTCAACATCGATCCGGGGGGCATTTGCTGCATCAACCTACCGCGCTGCACCACCAGGGCGAGGGCGTCTTCCAAAGAAAAAACACCGGCCAGGTGAGCGGCTGCATATTCGCCTATGCTGTGCCCGATCATGGCTTTGGGTTCGATTCCCCAATGCAAAAGCAATTTCGCCAGCGCATACTCGATAACAAATATAAGGGGCTGGGTGATTTCTGTATTATTTATGGGGTCTGAATTAGCCACAGAGGGCACAGAGGACACAGAGGAATTGGACTTATCGGGCTTATCGGACGTATCGGGATCAGAGGCGGGAACTGCCGAAGACTGCTCCTGCTGCGGCGGGTAAAGAACCGCTTTTAGATCGAGACCCGACTCTTTCATGATATCGAAACAGCGATCCATTTCCCGGCGGAACAAGGGCTGCCGGTTGTACAGGCCCAGGCCCATGTTTATGTACTGCGAACCTTGACCGGAAAACATAAAAATAACCGGTTTTCGGTCTCCTTTTACCATATAAGTTTTAATTTTCTCCGGGTCCTGAGCGGCCAATACACGCACCGCTTCAGCAGCTCCGGAGCACAAAAACATGCGCCGCTGCTTGAAAGCCCTGCGACCGACCTGCAGCGTATAGACCACATCGGCGAAATCGATGCCGGGATGCTTTTCTAAATAAACACGCAGGTTTTCAGTCATCCGGGTTAGGGAGGTTTTGCTTTTGGCGGAGAGCATCACTGTGTAGGGGGGCGCTGAAGATTTTTCCCCGGATGACGGCGCCGGGCCCCCGCTGCCGGCTGCCTGATCCCCCTTGTCCGCATTAGAAGAATTGCGGGGAGGGGCTTCTTCCAGGATCATATGGGCGTTTGTTCCACCGATGCCGAAAGCGTTAACCCCGGCTCGCAGCGGTCCCGGGGTGAGGACGCCGGATTTCATCGCTGTGGGCTCGGTTACTACATAAAAAGGACTGTTCTCGATATCGAGCTGTGGGTTGGGATTTTCAAAATGAAGGCTGGGGGGTATCGAGCGGCGTGATAAGATCAATACTGTTTTGATAAACCCGGCTATGCCTGCGGCGCTGTCTAAATGACCGATGTTGGTCTTCACAGATCCTATCCCACAGTAACGCCGTTTCTCCGAGTCAAAGGCCAATTTTAAGGCGGCAAATTCCACGGGGTCGCCTAAGCTGGTGCCTGTACCGTGCGTTTCGATATAATCTATGGTTTCCGGTTCAACATCCGCCATTAGCAGCGCGGCTTTGATGACTTCCGCCTGCCCGTCTATACTCGGGGCCGAAAAACCGGCTTTCCTGCTGCCGTCGTTATTGATAGCCGAACCTTTGACGACAGCATAAATATGATCCCGGTCCTCTTCAGCCTGGCTCAAAAGTTTCAACATAACGGCTCCAACTCCACTGCCGAAAATCGTTCCTTTCGCTTTAGAGTCAAAGGCGCGGCATCTCCCGTCAGGAGAACCGATCATGCCTTCCCGGTACATATAACCTCTTTTTTGCGGGAGAAATATTTTCGCTCCCCCGGCGAGAGCCATGTCGCACTCCCCGCTTAAGATACCCTGGCAGGCCAGGTTTACTGCTACTAAAGAAGTTGAACAGGCGGTATACATGGTAAAACTGGGGCCTTTTAAATTCAACTTATAAGAAATATGGGTAGTCATAAAATCTTTATCCCGTAATTGCATTAAAGAAAAATAATCCAGGGTGTCCCCGGCCCCGGATAACATGGTAAGGGCCTGCCAATCCAGGCCTGAAGCGGCTCCTCCGTAAAGCCCGATAACCCCGGGATAAGTCCCGGAATCATAACCGGCATCCTCCATCGCCTGCCAAACACACTCATGGAACACTCGCGCCTGGGGGTCCATAACCCTGGCTTCAGCAGGGAGATATTCGAAAAATGAAGCATCGAAATACCCGGCTTCAGGCAGTACGCCCCTAACTTTTATATAAGCGGGATTTTTTAGGGTTTCGGGTTCCACTCCGGCTTCTATCAATTCCTCATCGGTAAAATGGGTGACGGTTTCAATACCCTTTTTTAAATTCTCCCAATATTCGTCGATATCCCCGGCCCCGGGAAACCTGCCCGCCATACCGATAACCGCTATTTCCAGGCCGGTTCGCGTGTTTTCCTTGGTGTTTTGCGTCATCAGGACGTTCTCCTTTTTCTCATATTTCTCATCTGCCGCAGCCGGTTACCGCCCTCTTTTTTTTCAGCAGTGCGGTCGATCATCAGGCTGTAGTTTTCCTCTTCCAGGTACCGGGCAAAAGCGCCTACCGTGGGATAACGAAACATCATCACCAGGGGTAAATCCCGCTCGAATACTTGCTTCAATTTGTCGTTTATTTTGATAAAATCAAGGGAATTACCTCCCAGGTCGAAAAAATTACCGGCAGTACCGATTTTTTCCAATGCCAGCACTTCCGCCCAGATATCCGCAATTATCTTCTCATTGGCACTTTGCGGGGCTATATAATCCGTGCCGGTTTTAACCTGGGGAACAGGTAAACTTTTCCTGTCCAATTTCCCATTGGGAGTTAAAGGCAATGTTTCCAACTGCATAAAATATGCGGGTATCATATATTCAGGCAGTTCCCCGGATAAATAGTCCCTGATCGACTGCACTTCTATCTTTTCCCCAGGCACTATGTAAGCGCACAAATACTTCTTGCCGGATTCCTTTTCATAAACGGTAACCAGCGCTTCCTTTATTTCTTTTTTCTTTAACAGGAGACTTTCGATCTCACCGAGTTCGATGCGGAATCCCCTGATCTTAACCTGCCGGTCGATACGGTCTAAAAACTCTATACTGCCTCCGGGTAACCAGCGGCACCTATCCCCGGTGCGATAGAGAGTGATCGGTGATCTGTGACCGGTGAGTTTTGAGAGGCGGTTATCGAGATTTTTAGAGGGTGGGGGCGCCGCCCCCTCGCCGGTTTTGTATAAATAATCGCCTTCGATATTTTCGAATATGTTTCTCACGAATGATTTTGCACTTTTTTCGGGATCGTTCAGGTAACCCGGCGCCAGACCATCCCCGGCAATATACAATTCCCCACTCACATTAACGGGACACATCCGCAGCCCTTTGTCTAAAACAAGCAAAACCGCATTGGCCACCGGTATGCCGATAGGAATACCGGATAACATCCGGTAACCTTCTCCTGTTTTGTCGATTTCCAATACCGCAGAGATAATAGTGGCCTCGGTGGGCCCATACATATTATATATGCGACAATCCTCACTTACTGTTTCATAACTGCGTTTTAACAGGTCGCCGGTCAACCTCTCGGCGCCTAAACACAAATGTTTCAGGGTGCTCAGCATAACCGGCTCCGGGGAATCCGTGCCGATCACAACCTGGTACTGGGAAGGCGTGCTGTGCAATACCGTAATCTTTTTCCGATTGATAAAATTAACATAAGCGGCGGAATCGAGCATTAACTCCTCACTGACGATATATAAACTTGCTCCTGTTGTCAGCGTTATAAAGATCTCCCATACCGACCAATCGAAAAAATAAGAGAGATTCTGCACAACACGATGGGCAGCGTCCAGTTCCAGGTGTTTATATCCCCAATGAATAAGGGGGCAAAAATTGGCATGGGTAATAGGAACGCCTTTGGGAATCCCGGTAGAACCGGAAGTATAAATGATATAAGCCAATGGCGATCCACCGGGCAACGCGGAAGAATAGGACTTAGAAGACATATGGGACGAATAAAAAACTGGGGTGGAGATTCCCGGTTCCCCAGCCTTATCCGTAACCGGGTCATCCAAATATACGGTTTGCCCGGGCCAATTCTCAAATAGGGCAGCTTCTTTAGATAAACTGCGGCTGGTTAACAATAATTTTGCGCTGCTGTCCCTGAGCATATAGTTGTTTCTCTGCCGGGGGTTCTTGGGGCTCATGGGCAGGTAAGCCGCGCCTGTTTTTAAGACAGCAGTGATCCCCACTATCATTTCTATAGAACGCTCGATTATAATACCGGCAGTGTCACCGGGCGCTAATCCTGTTTCCTGCAGCAAGAGAGCAAGCCGGTTCGACTTTTCATTCAATTCTTTATAAGTAAGAATAACATCCCCGGTCTTCGATTTTCGGCCTCCGACCTCCGTATTCGATACCAGTGCAGTGGAGTCGGGGGCTGCGGCAGCCTGCTCCTCGAATAACCCGTGGATGGTTTTGGCGATAGGATACTTTGTTTCCCTATTATTAAAACTATACAATATCTCCCGCTTCTCTTCCGGAGAAATTATTTCAATATCGAATATTTTAGCCCGCGGGTCTTTTAGGACAGCGGTTACAACCTTCTTGAAATAATTTATACAGCGCTCGACGGTTTCTTGCGTGAAAAGTTTCGTGCAGTAAGACAGGTTACAGGACAAAATATCCGCGTTTTCCCGGACGTTTAATGTCAAATCAAATTTCGCTATTTCATTTTCATATTTATAGGGTTCTAATTTTAAATCGGGTATATCAACCCGCGGTATCCCGGAAGATGCCGGATCAAGACTTTGCAAAGTAAACATGACATCGAAAAGAGGATTCCTTCCGGCATCCCTGGTTAGGGCTAAAAACTCTACCAGGTCTTCAAACTGGTAGTCCTGGTTCTCGAAAGCCTTCAATGTGCCGCTTCTTACCTCCACCAGGAATGCTTCAAAAGTCTTGCCGCCCAGGGGATAATTTCTTAAGGCCAGGGTGTTGACAAACATGCCGATTATCCCGGACAGATCGGGATGCCTGCGTCCCGCTATCGGAGTGCCTATGACAATATCTTCCCGGCCGCTTATTTTTGAAAGTGAAAGGTTAAATATTGTAAGCAGTACCATGAACAGGGTGGCGTTATACTTTGCGGCCATCTCATTTAATGCCGCGGTTTCTTCTTCGCAAAGGGTGAAATCGACTGCGCTGCCGGCAAAACTCTGGATGGCGGGGCGCGGAAAATCCGTAGGTAGATTAAGTACGGGGATTTCTCCGGCAAACTGTTCCTGCCAGTATTGCTCTTGTTTTTTTATCGACTCTTTTCCTTTTTCGTTGTTTTGCCATTCCGAATAATCTTTGTACTGGAGATTTAAGGGGGCCAGTTCTTCTCCCGCATACAATACCGGGAATTCCCGCAAAAATATCCCCAAAGATAAGCCGTCGGATATAATGTGATGCATGTCCGCCAGGAGCAGGTTCTTGTTTTTCTCCCGGTTGATTAAACCGACCCGCAGCAGCGGGGCCCGGGAAAGATCAAAAGGACGAATGAACGTTTTTATTATCTCCTCATTTCCTGCTCCCTGCTCCTTGCTCCCGGTGGTATAATATTCGAGTTCAAATTCTATATCAACGGGTTCATGTATCATTTGCACCGGTTCTCCTGCTTTAATTGCAAAAGATGTGCGCAGACTCTCATGCCGGTTTATCATC
Organism: Candidatus Aminicenantota bacterium; assembly: GCA_023135565.1. Classification (GTDB taxonomy): domain Bacteria; phylum Acidobacteriota; class Aminicenantia; order UBA2199; family UBA2199; genus JAGLQA01. The sequence goes on from JAGLSW010000869.1 coordinate 19,475, forward strand.
TTCCTGAAAGCACCGGCAAACCGTTCCTTGTCGAGTGCGCCGGACAACCATACGACTATAGGCATATTGTAAAAGGTTTCCCCTTCTCCCATCTGCTGCAGGATATAAAGCCGCTTCTGCGCCGCGGATAAGGAGTAATAATCCTTTGCTTGCGCCCGTTCCAGGCCTGAAAATCTACTTTTCCCAGCTCGCTCGATATAACCGGACAGGCCTCTTATGGTGGGGTTTTCGAATACTTCCGTGTAAGGGAGGTCAATATCGAATCTCTTGTATACCTGCCCGGTCAACCTGGTTATGGATAAAGAGTGTCCACCGCGTTCAAAAAAATTATCATCTATCCCGACGGTTTGCGCCGGCGCGCCCAATATTTCCGCCCATATTTCAACTAATTTCTTTTGTGTTTCATCCTTGGGAACGCTGTACTTTGCCCGGGATAACCCGGTTTCCGGCTTCGGTAGAGCTTTCCGGTCTATTTTTCCGCTTGCGGTTAAAGGTATGCGCTCCATCTCTACGAAATGAGCGGGCACCATATAACCGGGCAGGCTTTGAGAAAGAAATTCCCGCGGTTCAACGATTGCTGTTTGGGCACTGCCGGTTTCGGCTTCCCCAAATACGACGTAAGCGCAGAGATATTTTTCCCCGGCCGCGGCGGAAGCCTTACCGGGACTTTCACCGGCTGTAACTACAGCTTCTTTTATGCCTGGATGCTTTAACAACCGGTTCTCGATTTCTCCCAACTCAACCCGGAAACCACGAATTTTCACCTGCCGGTCCATCCGGCCAAGGTATTCTATACTGCCGTCAGGAAGCCATCGAGTTAGGTCGCCGGTTTTGTAGATTCTCCCGGGAATTCCCGGCTCTTGGGGTTTTGGGGAGGGGCCGGGTTTGCATAGATCAAAGGGAAATTTCTCCGCGCTGAGTTCCGGGTTATTGAGGTATCCGCGAGCCAGCCCGGCGCCTGAAATACACAGCTCTCCGGGCACTCCTACAGGCAGCAGGCTGTCATACTTATCCAAAATGTAAAGCTGGATATTCTGCATAGGCTTACCGATAGGAACACTGCCGCTGCCTTCCCATTTCGCCAGGGAATAACCGCAAGCATACACCGTACCTTCGGTGGGGCCATATATGTTCTCTAATCGAATTCCCGTATTTAAAACCTGGAATTTTTTTACCGGTTCGGGCAGCAGGGCTTCCCCGGCGGCAAAAATATATTTTAAAGTAGACAACTTATGTATGTTCCGGGAATCCAATTCATCCACGAATACATTAAACATGGAGGGAACAAAATTTATATGAGTTACGGCTGCATTCGCTATCGCATCGACTATCCTGCGCGGATATTTCTCAGCGCCGGGCTCCAGTATCGCTAACCTGCCGCCGGCAAAAAACCAGCCGAATAGTTCAGTCACGGAGACATCGAACATATAGGATGTTTTAAATAGGTAAACGCCGGATTCTTCTAAGGGATACTTCCTTTGTAAGGCAGTTAGTATATTGACTGCCGCTTTATGTTCTACCAGTACTCCTTTGGGTTTGCCGGTGGAACCGGAGGTGTAAATCACATAGGCCGGATGTGAGGAATAAGACTTCGAAGACATATAGGACGAATGTTTTGCCCTGCTCGATCTCTTTTTTTCCTCAACCCGGGCTTCAGCTCCAACTTCAGCCTGGGATCGAGACCCGGGTTTAGCAGCAGCCGGTGAATCTATAAAAACCGTCTCTCCCTGCCAATCATCCAACTCAATAGCCGCACTGCGCAAATTCCCGGTGATGATCAGCAGCCCGGCACTGCTGTCGTTCAATATATAACGCTTTCTCTGCGCGGGATAACCGGGTTCGATAGGCAAATACGCGGCTCCTGATTTTAATATGGCAAAAATTCCGATAACCATCTCTATGGAACGTTCTACCATTATCCCTACTAAAACGCCGGATCCGGCTCCCTTTTCGGCCAGTTCTAAAGTGAGGCTGTTTGCTTCCCGGTCCAATTGCTTGTAAGTCAACTGGAGACACGGCCCATAAGTCTTGTCCACTTGTTGATCCCGGCTTTCTCCCCGCTGCATTTCCTGCCCGGCACACTGCACTGTTAAAGCAATATTGTCCGGCGTTCTAACTGCCTGTTCTTCAAACAACCGGTGAATCGCCTTGCCTGCCGGGAAAGGAAATTCCGTGTCGTTAAAATCATACGACAACTGCTTCTTTTCTTCTTGCGACAACAATTCCACTTCGCATATTTTAATATCCGGTTTAGAAAGGGTGTCATGTAACAATTTCCGGGCATGAAGAATAACCCGTTCCATGGTTGTTTTTTCAAACAAATCCGGGTTGAATTCCAACCGGCAGGCAATTTCATCGTCCTTTCTCGTAAAAGAGAATAGGGTGTCCGGTTTTATATGACTGAGGTAACTCCTATCATGAATATTCTCTACTACTACCGCTACATCAAACAGGGGGGAAGCTCCTCCAAAAGAAAAAAGATTTAATCGCGGAGTTAATACTTCAATGGGATAATTTTGATTTTCTTCCGCTTCATTAACGGTCTCTTTTACGGAGAGCAGCAATTCCCGGAAAGTCATTTCCCTTTTTATCTTATTTCTTAAAACCAACACGGTATTGACAAAATCTTCTTTAACTTCCTGTTTATAAATAGGTGCCCCGACGATAATATCGCTGTTCCCGCTGTATTTATGCAGCAAAAGAACAAGCTGCGCCGTAAGAATCATATATAAGGCATAATCCGATTCCTTGCTCAATCTTTTTAATCCTGTAAAGAGTTCACCGCTGAATGTAAATTTCACCCGGTCCTTACCGGCGTCTTTTTCGCTTGTTTTGAAATCCTTTGGAAACCCGGTTTTAGTCAGGTCACCGGATAACTTAGCCAACCAATAATCTCTTTCTTTGACATTCCGGTTAGCTGCCAGCATCAAAATATCGGAATAACTTCTACCCTGCATAATATTATTAACTCCTAAAATCCAAATTCAATTTCCCGTTTTTCCGCTTTTACAGTTGATAATTTATGAGAAAGTGTTATATCTTTCAATTGAATATCCCTGTTCTTCATCAAAAACGCCACAATTTCTTTAAAATATTCACTGATTCTCCTGATGGTCTCTTCTTTAAATAACCCTGTTTTATATACAAAACCAAACCTCAATTTGCCTTCCAGTTCTATTCCTTGAAGCGTTAGATCAAATTTTGCCGTCCTGTTCTCGAAGCGATAAGGGCTTAATCTTAAACCGGGTATCTCGACCGCCACTGTATCCATGTTTTGCAATATGAACATCACATCAAACAGGGAATTACGGGCAGGATCCCGGTCAGCCTGTACTTTCGCAGCCAAATCCTCAAAGGGGTAATCCTGGTTCTCAAAGGCGGCTAAAGTCCTCGCTTTCGTGTCTTGCAAGAATTCAAAAAAAGTTATCTCTCCTGCGGCCCGGTTCCTCAGCGCCAGCGTATTTATGAACATACCGATTAGCGAGTCTAAATCGCTGTGCCTGCGCCCGGCTGTGGGAGTTCCGATTACAATATCTTCCTGCCCGCTTATTTTCGCTAACAGGACACAATAGACCGCCAACAAGACCATATACAACGTTACTTCCCGGTCCCGGGCTATTTCATTCAAGGCTGCCGTTTCTTTTGCTCCAAGTTCAAAAACAAGCGCTGCACCGGCAAAATCCTGGTTCGCCGGGCGAACGAAATCTATAGGTAGATCGAGCAGCGGGATGCCTTCGCTATATTGCTCTAACCAGTACTGTTCCTGCCTTTTCCTGCTTTCCATTTCTTTGTCGCTTTTTTGCCATTCCGCATAATCTTTATATTGGAGTTTTAAAGACGGTAATTCCTCCCCGGCATATAATTCCATTAAATCCCGGGTAAAGATTCCCAAAGATGTGCCGTCCGATATGATGTGATGCATGTCGAACATTAAGATATATTTCTCGCTTGCCGGTTCTATCAGGCCGACACGCAAAAGCGGGGCCCGGGATAGATCGAAAGGACGTACAAACTTCTCTATAATCGCGCCCGGCGCTGTGCCGTCCGGGGTGTAGTGTTCGATTTCAAACTCTATGGCGGCGGTATCATGTATCTTTTGTACCGGCGCCCCTTCTTGAATTTCAAAATATGTACGCAAGCTTTCATGCCTGTCTATCATCCTGCGGAAGGTCTCTTCGATCCTGTCTTTATCCAGGACTCCTTCCAGCAGTACCGCTGCGGGCATATTGTAGGCAGTGCCGGCCGGGTTCATCCGCTGGAAAATAAATACTCTTTCCTGGGCTGAAGAAAGAACATAATACTCTTTTGCCGATACCGGTTCGATTGCCGCATATTCATGTCGCCCTAGACTGCGCAAGTGTTGGGCTAACTCCATGATGGTGGGTGTTTTAAACACTTCGGAGAGGAGGATTTTTTTATCGAGTTTCTTGTGAATCCTGGAGACCATAAGCGTGGCTTTCAGGGAATGCCCTCCTAATTCAAAAAAATTAGCATCCATACTGATCTGTCCTTCGTCTATATCTAATAATTCAGACCAGATTCCTGTCAGGGTTACCTCCACCTCATCCCGGGGAGCTGTGTACTTTCCTACTTCATCCGCCTCCGGTTCCGGTAACTTATCCCGGTCGACTTTGCCGTTGGGCATCAGGGGCAGACTTTCCATAAGGATAATATGAGGTATCATATATCGAGGCAAATCATCGCTGAGCTTTTTCTTGATCCCGGCTAATTCGATATCGCCTACTACATAAGCAGTTAGGAATTTTTGACCGCCCTTATCCTCTTTGACCAGGACTACACACTCACGAATATTTTCGATGGACAATATTTTACTTTCTACTTCCCCGGGCTCCACCCTGAATCCGCGGATTTTAACCTGGGAATCCTTCCTGCCCCGTAATTCTATATTGCCATCTTCATGCCATCTACCGATATCGCCGGAACGGTATAGTTTCAAGCCGTCTTTAGACAATTGGGGATGTTTTATTAACTTCTGCCCAGTTAAAACGGGATCGTTTATATATCCTAAAACTTCCGAACTGCCTTTAACAAAAATCTCTCCCCATACTTTGATCGGCACGGGGTTGAAATTTTCATCTAAAATGTAAATATCGACATTGTTAACGGGCTTTCCCGCCGGGGGGATGGGCGTCCGGCCGGCACCGGCAGCATTTAAAGTATAGGAAGTAACTACGTGCATCTCGGTAGAACCGTAATGATTGTGCAGTTGTAGGTGGGGATTCAAATCTAAAAACCTTTTCAAACCCAGGGTTATTTTTAACTGCTCCCCGGCTGTAATAATGTGTTTCAGGCTGTGTTTAAAAGAACGATTCCAGCGGCTCGATTCATTAAATAAAAAATTGAGATAGGAAAAAGGTAAAAAGAGCACTTCTATTCGATGTTCACTCAAGAAATCCATCAAATAGTCTATGTCCTGCCTTTCGACGTCACCGATCAAATGCAGTTCGCCGGCGCCGGTCAGGGTGCCCATAATTTCCTGGAAGGAGACACAAAAATTAATAGAGGTAAATTGCAAACAGCGCAGCGAACAGTCGATGGTGGTTTTTTCATTCTGCCATTGGATAAGATTAGTTAGTATATCGTGGGACAACATGGCTCCGTTGGGCATGCCGGTAGAACCGGAAGTGTAATTTACATACAAAATATCGGCGGGGCTGTTCAACGGCGGCGGATTCCCTGTTTTCTCTAAAGATATCCTATCCCGGTGTTCATTTATATCCAGGATTTCTCCCGGGTAATTAGCAAACAATTCAGCCCTCATTTCGTCGATGATCAGCAAATCCGCCCGGCTGTTATCGAGCACATGCAGTACCCGGTCTTTGGGATAGGTGGGGTCTACCGCCAGGTAAGCAGCACCGGCTTTGACAACCGCCAAAAGCACGATAATCATGTCGATAGAACGGTTCATGGATATCCCGATTACATGGTTGGACTTGACTCGATACTTTTCCCTGAGATAAGAAGCCATCCGGTTGGCTTCTTTATTTAAATCCCCATAGCTAATGGCGGGTAAATCTTTACCTGAAACGGCGGTTTCGTTCCCGGTCCCGGTTCTCTGCCGCCCGGTTTCCGTGCCTATAACCGCTATTTTGTCCGGGATACTCTGCGCCTGTTTCTCAAAAAGCTGCTGCAAAGTTAAGCGGGGGAACTCATAATCATTATCGTTAAATTTTTTTATAACTTTCTCATACTCTTTTTTTTCTATACATTTCAAAGTGGAGATAGGGACTGACAGGTTCTCGATTACATTGTCCAGGAGAGCCTGGAAATTATTCGCCATACGTTCTATACTACTGCGTTCAAAAAGGTCGCTGTTATACTCGATGCGTATATTAACCCGGCCCGCTCTTTCGTCCATAAAAAATATCAGGTCGAATTTGCTCATATTAAAATCTTCTATGTGAGCATAACCGGAAACGGTTACCCCTTGTAATGTTAGGTCGATATCTTCGGTGTCCGCATTATTGTGAGCCAACATCACATTAAATAAAGGGGACTGGCTTAAATCCCTGTCCAGGCCTAATTCTTCCACCAAAAGATCAAAGGGGTAATCCTGGTATTTATAACAGGTCAGGGTTTCCTTTTTTATGGCGGTCAGGAGCTCTTTAAAAGATTGACCCGGGGTTAATTCATTGCGATATACCAGGGTGTTGACTAAAAAACCGACCAGGGGATAAAGTTCAGGGCGTTTACGCGCAGCTATGGGGGCGCCGATTACAATATCCCTTTGACCCGTATATTTGTAAAGAAAAATATTCAATAGGGTTAAAAGACTCATAAAAAGAGTGGCCTCTTCTTCAAGACTTACTTTATGCAGCCGCGATGTCTTCTCTTCATCGAGGATAAAGGAAACTCTACCGCCATTAAAAGTCTGGATGGGGCTGCGGGAAAAATCGAAAGGTAATTCCGTGCCGTTGGGTTTGTCTTTTAATTTCTCCAACCAATACTGCCTGGATTCATAAAAGCTGCCGGCTGCGATTAAATCATTGTGCCAGCGGGTGTAATCTTTGTATTGCAGTTTCAAGGGAGGCAGGGGATTCTCTTTTTTATCGACGTAGGCATTGTATAAAGTAATTATCTCATTATTCATGTTCCCCTGGGACCAGCCGTCATTTATGATGTGATGAATATTAAAAATAAGCAGGTATTTCTTCTCTTCCAACCGCACTATTTTAAAACAGGACATGGGGCCTTTAGTTAAGTCGAATGCCTTATTTGCCGTCTCCATAAAGATATTCCCGGCTTCTTTTTCACCGGCAGCGCCTTCTAAACGGCGTAGATCGGTTTGTTCTAAACTAAATTTAAAATCTGCACTGCCGGGGATTTTTTGGCACGGGACGCCGTCGATAGTAACAAAAATCGTTCTTAAACTATCATGGCGCTCAACCATGCTTTGCAGCGCTTGTTCAAAAGCCGGGATATTAAATTCGCCGCAGATGGTAAGAGCCGAAGGCATATTGTAAGCCGTGGAATCTTCCTCGAATTGGCACAAAATCCACAAGCGGCGCTGCGCATAAGAGAGTTCGTAATAATCTTTTTCTTCCGTGGGTATGATCTCGGTGTACCCCTGTTCGCCTATTCCTGCCAGCTTTTGTGCCAATTCTCTTATGGTAGGGTTAGCAAATACCTCTTCTATTTCCGTGTTAACCGCGAACTCTTTATATATGTGGTGCACTAAGCTGGTGGCTTTTAAAGAATGTCCGCCCAATTCAAAAAAATTATCATCGATCCCGATGGCGGTTTGATTGTCAAAACCCAATACTTCTGCCCAAATTGCTGTTAGTTTCTCTTCGCTGTCGTTCCTGGGGGCGACATATTCCTGTCCGGATAGACCCATTTCCGGCTGCGGCAGCGCTTTCAAATCGATCTTGCCGTTGGGGTTCAGGGGCATCTTGTCTAAGAAAATAAAATAGGCAGGCACCATGTAATCAGGCAATCGAGCGGATAAATACTCTCTCATCCCGCCACTCTCTACTGCCTGACCCGCGGCCACTAAATAAGAGCAGAGATAGTTTTCGCCGTTCTCATACTGTCCGGTTGTTACCAGGACCTCGTTGATTCCCGGGTGGTTCAAGAGGCTGCTCTCGATCTCTCCGGGTTCTATACGGTAGCCCCTGATTTTAACCTGGAAATCCAACCGGCCTAAAAACTCCACGGTGCCGTCGGGCAGCCAGCGGCAGCGATCCCCGGTGCGGTAGAGAGTGATTGGTGACTGGTGAGCGGCAAGCCCCTCAGAGGCCGGGTGCGCCGCACCCTCACCGGTACGGTAGAGAGTGATTGGTGAGGAGAGAGCAGTAAAATAGGACTTATCGGACCTATTAACAAATTTCTCGGCGCTGAGTTCCGGGTTGTTTATATAGCCCTGCGCAAGGCCGTCTCCACCGATATACAACTCTCCTTCTACGCCTATGGGGCAGAGCCGCTTATTTTTATCCAATACCAGCAGGGCTGTATTGGCAATGCTTTTCCCGATGGGGACACTGGATAAGTCTTTATAATCCTCGACTTTCCGGCGCTGGATCTCCAAAACGGCAGCCATAATAGTAGCTTCGGTGGGGCCGTACATATTAAAAACCCGGCAATCTTCATGGACCCACTCAAAACTGCGAACCGCCAGATCATGGGTTAATTTTTCGGCGCCTATGGCCAGGTATTTCAAGGTTTCTAATTTTTTACCTACGTTAATCAAATACTGGAATTGGGTGGGAGTAATATGCAGCGTAGTAATTTTATTTTTTAGGATAAAATCCACTTCTGCTTCGGGATTCAGCAAAACATCCTCGCTGATCATATACAACGGGGAACCGCCGGTAAGAGCAATAAATATTTCCCATACCGACCAGTCGAAATAATAAGAGAGATTCTGGATGACCCTGTCTTCCGGGCCTAATCCTAAATGAGCATAACCCCAAAACATCAGCGGACAAAAGTTGCCGTGAGTGATAGGCACACCTTTGGGTTCGCCGGTAGAACCGGAAGTGTAGATAACATAAGCCACAGAGCACACAGAGCACACAGAGGACAAATCTTTTAATTTACCCGGCCCCTTTTTTTTCTCAACCTGAGCTTGAGCTTCAGCCCCGGTTTCAACTTCAGCAGCCGGGTCATCTATAAAAACCGTCTCACCTTGCCAATCGTCCAACCCAGAAGCTGTTTTCCTTAAACTACCGGTAGTAAGCAGCAGGCCGGAACTGCAATCACGCAGCATATAGCTGCTCCTAACCGCCGGATTCTTAGGGTTTAAGGGCAGATAAGCGCCGCCTGCTTTTAATATACCCAGTATGCCGACAATCATTTCGATAGATCGCTCCACCATAATTCCTACAATATCACCGGTTTTTAAGCCTTTATTTATTAAAAACCGGGCCAGTATAGCGGCTTCATTTTCTAACTCTTGGTATGTTAAAGAGGCGCTGCTTCCTGCTGTGATCGAGCCTTTACTCCCGGTTTCTATATCGACGACAGCGATGTTTTTCGGGCTTTTCTTTACTTGTTCCGCAAATAAACCGTGTATCGTTCTATCCCCGGGAAAGTCGCTTGCCCCGGCATTAAAATCGCTCAACAACTGCTTCTTCTCTGCTTTCGACAACATGTCGATATCGGCCAGCCCTGTATCCATGTCGGCAAGAACTGCTTGCAGCAAGTTCCTAAAATGACCGCTGATTCTTTCTACAGTGGCCTTAGCATATAAAGAAGCATTATATTCCACATATCCTTCGATTCGACCGGCAGTTCTCGAAAAAGAAAAAATCATGCCCGGAGCAATAGGGGATAGATGCTTTTTATCATGGATGTTTTCGACTAATATAGCAATTTCGGATAAAGGAAAATCTCCCGCTGTAAAGGGCATACCTAACTGTTCCAACAATACTTCAATGGGATAATTGCGGTTTTTACCGGCTTCCGCAATAGCTTGTTTTACCTGGAACAGCAGTTCTTTGAAGGTCATCCTCTCTTCTATTTGATTTCTCAGTAATAATACAGTATTCACAAATTCTTTTTCAATCTTCGGTTTTAAAATCGGGACACTAATTATAATATCTTTAATTCCCAAATACCGGTATATTAAAGCGTTTAAACCCGCGGCAAGTATTATGTGCAGCCTGATATCGGAAGCGGCACTTAAACTTATCAACCCGGCGGATAACTCTTCATCCCATTTAAAATTTACGGTCTGATAAGACTTTTTGCCGCTGTCCGCCGTCTTATAGTCATAAGGGAAACTGCTCTTTACCGGTTCTCCCGACAATTTGTCCAGCCAATAATCTCTCTCTTCGAGCTTTTGACCGGCAGCGAGCCACAACTTATCTTTGTGTTCCCTGGTTGTCATTTTTTACTCTCCTTAGAATGCTTTCCTGTGGCTAAAGGCGCACCGAAGCCGAAATCACCAAAAGCATCTTCATAATCCGCGGATTCGGAATCCGCTAAACCGGGAGATATATTAATTTCACCCAATTTGATGTCCCGGTTCTGCAGTAAAGCGGTTGTTATTTCTTTGAAATACCCGGCAAATCTTTCTATCGTCTCCTGTCTGAATTTTTTTGTACTGAATTCAAAGGTAAAACGAATTCTACCCCTGTCTTCTATGCCATTCAAAGTAAGATCGAATTTGGCGGTTTTGTTCTTATAATCATAAGGTTCCAGCTTTAAACCGGGAATCTCCAGGAGGGGAATATCGATATTCTGCAATGTAAACACTACATCAAACAATGGAGCAGCCAATTGTTCCACAATATCTTCAAATTGGTAATCCTGGTTTTCAAAAGCTGCTAATGTTCTCTCTTTTACCTGGCGCAGGAATTCCCTGAAAGTTTTTTCTACTCGCGGATAGTTCCTGAGCGCCAGGGTGTTGATAAACATACCTATTATATTTTGTAAGTCGGGATGCCCTCTCCCCGCTGTCGGTATACCAACGACTATATCTTCTTCGCAGCTTAACCTGGACAGTAAAATATTATATATAGCCAGCAAAACCATAAACAAAGTCACACCTTCTACTTTTGCTAATTCCCCTAATGCTGCTGTTTCTTCTTTACCGATTTCAAAACGTATCCTGTCGCCGGCAAAACTCCGCGTCCGATCCGGGGGGAAATCGCCGGGCAACTTAAGACGGGGAATTTCTCCTTTAAATTGCTCTTGCCAATACTCAGCTTGTTTTAATAGGGAACTTTTCTCCCTGCTGCTGTTTTGCCGGCCTGAGAAATCTTTATATTGCACCTGCGGCGGAGTTAGCTTTTCCCCGGAATATATAGCCATAAACTCCTTGATAAATATCCCTATCGAGGTGCCGTCCGTGATAATATGATGCATGTCTACCATGAGAATATAGGAGGCGGCGCTGCCGGCCGAAAAGGTTTCTTTTTCACGGGTTTGCAGTTTTATCAAACCTACCCGCAGCAAAGGCGCTTGCGACAGGTCGAAAGGACGTACAAAACTCTTTATAGTGCTCTCCGCGCCCGCCGCTGTGATGCTCTCTGCGGATAAGGGGCTTCCGGCCTCCGGGAGCTCATAATATTCTACAGCGAATTCGATATTCCCGGGCTCATGAATCCTCTGTACAGGGTCTCCTTGCATAAGCAAAAAAGAAGTTCTAAGGCTTTCATGCCTGACTATCAATTCCCTGAAAGTAGCCGTAAATTTCTCTTTGTCCAAATCACCTATCAGGTTCATTACTGCCGGCATATTATAAGCTGTGCCCTGTGGGGCGGCCTGCTGCAAAATATACAACCTTTTTTGGACTGAAGATAGGAGATAGTACTCTTTCTTTTCTATAAGTTCTATAGACTCATAATCCTGCTCCACACTGCCTTTTACGTACTCTGCCAGACTGCGGACAGTCGCCGTGCGGAATACTTCCGACAGGGGGACGATCACATCCAGTTCTTTATGCAGCCTGGATACCATTACCGCTGCTTTTAACGAGTGTCCGCCTAAATCGAAAAAGTTATCGTCGATGCCGATAAGTCCTCGATTTACAACCAGCACATCAGCCCATATTTGCACCAGCTTCGACTCGATTTCATACCGCGGCGCAGTATATGTCTCACCTGCCGTTATTTCCGGTTTAGGTAGGGCCTTCCTATCTATTTTGCCGTTAGGAGTCAAGGGAAACCGGGCCAGGGGGACTATATGAGAGGGTACCATGTAATCGGGCAATGTAGACTTTAAATAATCACCGGCAGCAGCTATAAGACCGGGGATACTATACCAGCCGGGCAATTTCTCTTTCCCGGGATGATGTTCCTGCGCTGCGATTTGAACAGGAGGCCTTACTGCATATAGATTAAATAACCCGGTATCCGCCAACAACTCTTCCTGCTGCGCGGTCACTGCGAAACCTTTGCTTTTCAATAACCCGGTGACTGCCGCAAGTAGTTCGCCTCCTTCGTGAACTTCGATGACCACCTGACGAATCATAGGCCAATGCTCATTTTTTATGCCTTCCAGCACGTCGAGCTCGGCCTTCTCTACGTCTATCTTTAAGAGGTCTATAGATACCACGCCCTGCTCCTCTATCACCATGGAGAGGGATTTCAACCTACAGGCATAGCTGCCGGTGGTTAATCGTTCTGCCAGTAGTTCCTCATATTGTTCCTCAGTCAACGGCTCGCCATCGTTTTTTCGGTTTGCTGCTTCTTCCTGTTGATGCAGGAAAGCCTTGATCGTTTTACTTTCCTGTTCGCTGTCGGCACAACGCCCCGACAATATCGTGGCATGGGGATAATAGGTGAATTCCACTTCCTCTTCCCGGCAGCCGATGCCATAATTAAAAGTCCTGATGTCACCCCGGTATAACGAGGCATTGAGAGACAATACCCCGTACACGGGAGGGAGGGGCTCAAACGCATATATCCTGCTGTTCATGCAATTGAGATTGGCAAATAAAGTAAATACCCCGATGTTGGCTCCAATATCGAATATACAGGCTCCTTCTTTTAGAGTTATGCCGTGTTCCAGGTAAGAACGCTGCCGGAAAATTTCATCGTACATGAAATCGGTTTCCACACGGTTCAGGTAATATACAGCCATTCCGTTGGGCCAGTGGTATAAAGAAACTTCTTTTTGCAGCCCCTGTTCCTGCAATTCAAGCTGCCGAAATACAGTGTAAGCAGATGTTTTTTCAGGTAGTATGTATGCCCTGAGGCTGCCGCCGCCGGTAGAATCAGGTTCTGCCGTCACCACCGCTTCCTTTACCGGCAAGATATTTCCCCCGGTCAACTGCTTCTCGATTTCTTCCAATTCGATGCGGAATCCCCTGACTTTAACCTGGAAATCCATTCGACCGAGAAATTCTATATCCCCATCCGGCAGCCAACGAGCCAGATCACCGGTAGAATAAAGTCTAAAGCTGCTGCACTCCGAACACCAGGGGGGCCTGGGTTTTTCAACAAACTTCTCCGCTGTTAAAGCGGGCCTGTTTAAATATCCCCGGGCCAACTGAACACCGGAAATATACAATTGACCCGGGATTCCTATGGGCTGGAGACGCAGATCCCTGTCCAGTACATAAAGCTTCGTGTTAGCTATGGGGTGGCCGATGGGTACCTTTTCAAGTTCTTTTTCTTCCGGGATCTCGAAACAGGACACATCCACAGTGGCTTCGGTGGGGCCATAAAGATTGATTAGTTTTGTTTTGCCCAACCTGTTAAACAACTTCTGAAACCGCTTCACCTGCATTGCCCCCAGGGCTTCCCCACTACAGAATATCCGCTTTAAACTTCTCACTTTTTCCAACTCCCCGGCGGCTGCTTCAAGAAAATCGAGGAATGCACTAAACATGGAGGGAACAAAATGTATCGTAGTGATGCCGAAATCGCAAATAGCCTCTATTATAGCCCGGGGGTCTTTCTCATCATCAGGTGCGAGCAAACCCAAACCGGCGCCATAGAAACTCCACCAGAATAATTCCCATACGGATACATCAAAAGTAACCGTGGTCTTCTGGAGAATCCTGTCGCTGCTGCCTATGGGATAGGCGGACTGCATCCAATGCAGCCGGTTTACCACCGCCTGATGCTCGATCATCGTTCCCTTGGGCCGGCCGGTGGAACCGGAGGTGTAAATGATATAAGCCAGGGGGCCGAATGATCTCACCTGCGCTATTGGAAGTGGAGCAGCGCTTCCTGTATCGCAGTCGCCGACCGGCATCGCAATCTCCATGAATTCATCTAAGAAAATCTTTTTAAGCTTATAACTTTCCGGGTTCTTTTCGTTAAATTCATGATACAAATCACCATCGGTTAATAGCAGCTTCACACCGCTGTCTTGAAGTATAAAGGTTTTTCTTTCTCCCGGGTAATGGGGTGAAATGGGCAGATAAGCTCCCCCTGCCTGCAATATGGCAAAAATGCCCACCATCATAGGTATAGAACGTTCCACCATTATTCCTGCAATATCGCCGGGCTGTACGCCTTTTTCTATTAATAGAGAAGCCAATCTACAGGAAATTGCCTGTAATTCTTTGTAGGACATATGACGTTTCCCTGTATCTTTTAGGGCAATACTATGAGGCGTTCTTTCCACCTGTTCCGCAAAAAGTTGGTGGATAGTTTTAGAAGCAGGATATGCCGCTGTGGTATCGTTAAACACCTCCAGTATTTGCTTTTTTTCTTCCCGGGTGATTAGTTCTATTTCGGCAATGGGCCTATCCATGTCCTCCAGGACGCCGTCGGTTATCTTATTAAAATAGGCGCTGAACCTGCTGATGGTTTCTGCCTTAAATAACTCGGTACAATACTGGAAAGAGAATATTACCCGGTCTCCTACATCATCCGCTACCAATGTGAGATCGAATTTTGCCGTTTCCGATACCGCTATTTCTCCTTCATGAAGATTTCTTTCTTGCTGCGGAGAATTGCCTTCGCTGCGGTCGGAGTGTGTGTTAAATGAAAACATCACATCGAATAAGGGATTCCTGGCGACGTCCCTGCTTACTTCTACTTTCTCCACTAACTCTTCAAAA
>JAGLSW010000087.1 GCA_023135565.1 Candidatus Aminicenantota bacterium
AAACTTTTTCAAAAGTTTGGCCCCCGGCAGGGCCGCCGGAGGCAAGACCTTTAGCTAATGGAATGGAGTTTTGATGGAATTGTCCCTTCTTAGGATAGATTGGTGGTGATATAGGAGATGAGGAACCGTTGTTCCCCATCTCCTTATCGTTTATATCTTATTATTCTTGCGCTTGCACTAAAGCATTGACCGGCAGGCTTTTCCTGCCCTCAGTCTCTACTACCGACAGCGACTATTTCAAAGAGAAAGCTCTTGAAACAATAACTCAGGATGATTAGTATTAGTACCTGATCCTGAAGCCGAGGCCGAGTCTACCGAACTTATCGATGACGTCGAATTCGTCAAATGCGCACCTTCCTTCAAGGAAGAGGGATACATGCGGTATAACCTGGAAACCGGTGTTCAAGATAAAATCGACTCTTTTGTTCATCTTGGAGCCGAAGTAACCGGCGCCGATACCGAAGAAGAACTTATTGGGCCAATAAGTCAGGGTCATGTCTGCCAGTATCGCGGTGGTGTCGTCATCACCGGAAACAACAGGCGCTACACCGACCATACCGATAACACCGATGCTCTTGGAAAACTTATGCATGAACCCGATCCTGATGGGGATAAACCAGGCCGGATCCCACTGGTATAAGAAACCGATATCAGCGAGCAGGAAGTTCTTTTGCAGTACGACGATCTCTTTTTCACAGGCGCCTGAAGCGGTGGCGCCTTCGTTGTCCGTTACGGTTGCGCTCACTTTGCAAATGCCGTGCTTTTTGATTTTGGTGGTGTAGATGAAGGGTTTTTCCGTCAGTGTTTTCTCTTCAACAACATTACCGTCAACCGCAATTACGAATTTTACCGAGGCAATCTTGCTCTCGGTGCAGATTTCGGGGTCGTTGTCTTTGGAACCGGAAGCATCTAAGGTGATGGATTTCCCGGCGAGAATCTCATCCGGGGTTACTTTCAGATCGCAGGTGGGGGGAAGATTCGAGATAGGAGTTTCTTTTGTGTCTGTGTAGGTGCTTAATCCTTTTAACGAAATGTTTCCGCAAGTCTTGGGGACGATAAAATTGTACTTTTCATAAGTCGTGGTGGTGATGGTTTTCCTGTATTCTTTTTGAACATCTTCTTTGACCTTTTTGGAAAATACGATGGTGAAGGCCAGGAATGGCTTTTCAGCACTCCATACCAGGTCTTTTTTGACTTCGATTTCATCTTTCTTGGGCCGGAAAATCATCCATTCGATTTTTTCTCCGGGGTTCACTTCGATGGCGTCTCCGATATTACCTGCTTCGAGCTGTTTGACGAATTGATTGTACATATCTTCGCCATAACCGGCGTCTGTAAAACCTTTTTTGATGTCGTCGGCTTTCTCACTGATAATTTTTAAGAGATCTTCCTTTTGTAAAACCCTGGATTTGAAAAGGGGATGATACCCTAACCCGTCGATTTTTTCTTCCGCGGATAGAGAAACAAAGGCAAATAATAAGCAGCAGATCAAAATGGAAACCGTACTTAACTTTCTCATATGTACCTCCTATACATTAGTTTTTAGTTTAAATTTATTACGAAGTATAACTTTAAATCTTTCTGAACGATTTGTCAATAATATTTTGTAAAAAAAATTCATTTTTTTATTTTTTTTTATTTTCTGCCCCTTTTGGCGCCGTGCATCTTCAATAAAATAGCTGTTTCTTCGTATCCTTTTATCACGGCAATGTCTAAGGGGGTGATCCCGGTGAAGTAAATTTTGTTCTCCCACCGGGCCCAGTAGGTGCTTTTGGCGTTAATTTTTGCTTTCTTCTCGATCAACAGCAGCACTAAGTCGTCTTTTTTCTCAAAAACCGCCCAATGCAGAGGCGTCCAACCGTTTTCATCAGGGAGGTCTATTTTGGCGCCATTTTCGATCAAAAGAGAGGCTGCTGCGGCGCTGCCGTAATAGGCGGCTTCGCTTAGGGGGGTGCGTTTGAAGATGTCCCGGGCATCGATACGCGCTCTCTTTTCCAGGAGCAGGGCGGCAAAATCTTTATCTCCAGCCTTTGCGGTCAGGTGCAGCAGGGTGCGTTCGCCTTCATGTTTTACCCAGGTGTGGGCGGCGCTGTCGACCAGGATGCGGGCCACGTCGAAATGGCCGTGCAAAACGGCGATCAACAGCGGTGTGCGTTCGAAGCGGTCTTCGGCATCGACTGGCGCTCCTTCCTGCACCAGGAGACCGGCTAATCCGGGGCGGCCCATTTTTGCAGTTAGGTGCAGCAGGGAAGAGCCGCTTTCACAGCGGATGGCGGTGTCGGCACCGCTGTCTAACAGGCAGAGAAAAGCCTCTTCGTTGAGATTTTTTAATGCCCAATAGATAGGGGTATAACCGTCTTTGTCGGTTGCATTTAAGTCGGCGCTTTTGCTGCGCACCAGCAGGTGAAAAATCCCGGTTAAGCTTTTTTTGACTGCTTTGATAAGGGCTACATCGCCATCCCTGTCGGGGATGTTGACATTGGCGCCGCTGCGTACCAGTAAGTTGATTAGGTCTTCGTCTTCATGCTCCACAGCCCAATCTAAGACGCTGAGCCCGGCACCGGTTTTGATGTCGGGGTCTGCTTTTTTCTCGAGGAGCAGCGCCGCGATTACTAAGTTCCCGGTTGTGGCGGCGCAGTAGAGGGGCGTTTCACCATTGCCGTTACGCAAATCTAAGTCCGCGCCCTTTTCGATCAATAATTCTGCCGGCCAGTTTTTCTTGTAGTAGGCGGCCCGGTGCAGGGGTGTCCAGCCCAGCCTGTCTTTGACGTTTTCGTCGGCGCCGTTCATTAACAGCAGCACTACGCTGTCCTCTTTGTCGTGGAGTACGGCCAGGTAGAGGGGAGTAAGACAATCGTGGTCGGCAATATCGAGATTTGCCCCTGATTTAACTAAAAGTGCGGCGGTGCGTTTACTATCTTTCAATACGGCCCGGTGCAGGGGGGTGCGGTTAAGATAATTTACGGCATCGATATTCGCGCCTTTCTCTACCAGCAGTTGGGCGGCGGCGGTTAGGTCTGCGTCGGCGGCAAAGTGGAGCGGGGTATTGCTGTCTGAGTCCGCTGCCGACACATCGGCTCCATGGCGGATCAAAAGCCGGGTTATATATTTCCTTTTTAAGATTAGGGCGCGGTGCAGCAAAGTACGGCCCCGGGGGAATTTTGCCTCTAAAGAGGCGCCTTTTTGCAGTAGTAATTCGACTATCCCGGCTTTGCCCTGTTCTACGGCTTCAGAAAGGGGCGATTTGCCCTGCCGGTCCCGGATGTCGATGTCTGCGCCGGCGTCGATTAAAAGGGTGCAGATGGCCGGGAAACCGGCCCGGGCCGATAGATAGATGGGCGTTTGACCGTACAGGTTGATGACATTCATATCTAAACCTTGTTCTAAGAGGAAAGCTGCTATTTCTTCCCGGCCGGCGGCGGCTGCGTTATGGAGCAGGGTATTGCCTAAAGGGTCTTTGAGTTCCAGGGTTGTTCCTTTGGCCACCAGGATGTCTAAGAGCGCTCTGCGCCCTTTTTTTACTATGTCATGAAGCAGGATGGCGGTGGCGGTTCTGCTGCCCGGTGTGGTGGCCCCGCTTTCATAGAGAAAGGTGACAATATCTATGTGATTCCCCGACGCTGCCGTATAGAGCGGGGTGCGGCCTTCGCGATTACGGGTATCGACTTTGGGGTTCCTTTGCACGATATAACGCACTAAATCCATCATACCCACTGAGGCGGCAGTGTGCAGCAGCGTATTCCCGTCATTATCTTTGCTGAGAAGATCGCCTCCTTTTTCCAACAGCAGGGAAACGATACCGGGTTTTCCGGCGGCAGCGGCGGTGTGCAGCGGGGTCCTGCCCCGGCTGTCTTTTGCTTCTACAGCGGCTCCTTTTGCCAATATTGCTTTTACATCCGCTTCGCTGCCGGCGGTAATGGTTTCGTGCAGCAGTTCTCCCCAAAAGGCTTTAACTGCCCCGGTCAGCGGCGCTCCTTTTGCCGTTAAATAGGCTGCGATTTCAGCGCTGCGGTTAGCTATTGCCCGGCTGAGGGGGGACTTTTTCTTTTTATCTCTTATATCGACCCGGGCTCCATTTTCCACCAGGAGTTTGACGATCTCTAAATCTCCTTTTTCGGCAGCCCGGTGCAGCGGGGCAGCGCCCTGTTCATCCACGGCATCGACAGCGGCTCCTTTTTGAATGAGAGCTGCCACCATCTCTTTACCGCCCGGGTAAATAGCCCGGGAAAGTAGGGGTTGGCCGGCGGGGTTTTTAGCATGAATATCCGCCCCTTTGTCGATAAGGTCTAAGGCGCTTTCCTTATGGCCGTTTTCTACGGCGGCAAAAAGACGGGACGTCCATAGGGTTTTGCTTTTTTCGTCCGCGGCGGCGCCTTTTTCCAGCAGCAGTTCCATAATCTCTTTATAATCTTTTTCTACTGCCCGGGACAGGGGGCTTTCGCCTTTTTTGTTTTTGATATCGATACCGGCGCCTTTCTCCAACAGGTATCTAACTACATCTATTTTTTTGCCGATTACCGCCAGCAGGAGAGGGGTTTCGCCGTTGTATCCCTTGCAATTGACATCCGCTCCCTGCTCCACTAATTCTTTTACTTTGGCGACCCCTTCTAATTCTACGGCAAAGAGCAGTTCCCGGTCTAATTCGTCGTTTTGACAGTAGAGGGGAAAAGTTAGTAGAAACAAGAGTAAAAAAGCGCAAAGAGCAGCCGTTCCACGTTTTAAGTTATAGCATTCATTCTTGCAATCCATGTTTGTTTATAGCATAAATGGCTCTTTTTTTCAATCCCCAGGATTCTCTACCATTAATTTCGCAAGAGAGTGCTTAGACACCCTTCAGAACAAAGAATAGCAGCCGTTTTTTTGCCGGGGCTGGGGCGCGGAGCTTACGCCGCAAAAGAATTAATTAACCATTCCTTAAAAACCGGGTTGACTACAATATAACTGCCGTTTTTCTTATAGATCATCCCTTTCCGCAGGAGAGAATTTATATTTACCGATAGGGTGGAAGTGGCCGGTAAACGAAACCGGCGGCGATAGTTTTCTGAAAACAATCGATCTTCCGCGCCTAATGAAGCAGTGGCCACCAGGATTTTACGCTGGTTTTTATTTAACTGGTCGAACATGTCCTGGAAAACGATAGATTGTCCGGCAACAATCCGCTGCATCCAGGTGGCTGTAAAACCCGGTTCGTTCTCGTCGAAGCCCTCTAAAAGCAATTCCCAAACCACCGAGGCAAAATATTGGGTAAAATGAGGATGGCCCGCCGATTTTTTAACGATAGAATCGAGGGTGTTATCACTGACTTCCAGGCCGGTCTGAGCGAATTTCTCCTTTAAAAAATGCAGCCAATCCCGGCGGCTGATTTCGGCGATAGGTATTTTAAACCCAAATTCATAAAAAGGCGAGTCGGTATCGGCAAATATCGTCTCCATCAATGACTGCTTGCTGCCTAAGAAAACATAGGAAATAAAACGGTGCCCCTGGAAAGCGGAACGCATCCAGTTAACCAGGAACGGTTCGATGCGCCGCACTTCCTGGAACTCGTCAAAAGCGATACAAATATGACGTCCTTGTTCAGCGGCGATTTTTTCCGGGATGTACAGGATGTTTTCGATGTCCGATTTTTTTTCGATTGCCTGGGGTTCGAAAGTGATGGTGGGATTGCCCGAGGCGTCAAAGGATATTTTAGGGACGATACTTTTAAAAAAACCGGATATTTTTTTCCCGATACTTTTTATATTTTTTTTCCAATCGAGAAGGTTTTTCAGCACCTCCTGCGAGTATTTTTCGGCAAACGCATCCAGGGATTGAACGTTATACAGGTCTATATAAATAGTTGTAATTTCCGGTAATTCCTCGAAGGCTTTTAAGATTAGAGACGTTTTCCCGAAACGGCGCGGTGAATAAATCCAGAAAGAGTAGTTGTTGTTGATGGCTTTTTTTATTTCTGTGAGTTCTGTGCCCCGGTTGCAAAAATTTTCTCCTTTGACCAATTGACCGAAACGGAAAGGGTTTCTCATAACTTCACCTCTTTTTGTTTCAACTCGTAAAAATACGACTCGTAAATTTACGAGTCGAATCATTTTAACATATCATCCTTTTCCTGTCAAAGGAGCCTGGCCCTTCATCATAATTTTAAACGAATGTTGGGCGCAGGCATTGCCTTCGGCGACCCTGCCGGGGGCCAAACTTTTGGAAAAAGTTTGAACAAAACTTTTGATGAATTAGAAGCGCTCCTCATTTTCCCCAAAACCGGATAGTCAAAATTAAGAATAGTTATTGCATATCAGGACGAATTATGGTAACTTATTACTCTTATGAATCTAAAAAATTTGGAGAAGTTATATGAAAAAAACAACCGTTTTGATTATTTTTTTAATGATTATTTCACTGGCATTCTTCTACCAGTGCAAATGCAAAGAACCGGCGCAGGAAAACGAAGGAGTTTCCGTTTTGCCTAAAGCGCTGATCGCTAAAGTCTCCGCGGCATTAAGCGAAAAATGCGGCCCGGAACATAAAGAACGTATCGAAAAAGGGGTACGCCAGGTGGCCCGGTTATGGAAAAAAAATGACGGCTCCGACAGCGATTTCGAGAAATTTTGCACGAAAAATCTTATCGTCTCCGAAGAGGAGCGGGAACTGGTCTTTAACAAATTTTCCTTCTATTTTGAAGCGCTGTGGGGACATTTTAACAGGATAACCTTAGACTTGAAAAGCGTTTTAGACTTAGACGCCGGCCCGGTGCATAACATCGACCGCTTATTCGGCAGTTATGGCGTGGACGCTCATTTAGAAGATGATTTTTACGCCAATAAAATCGCTTTTGTCAGCGCCTTGAATTTCCCTTTTTATTCTTTGGAAGAGAAAAAAAAATCGGGTCCCGACTGGAGCCGGAAAGAATGGGCTTATGCGCGTATGGGGGATGTGTTCCCGTCGCGGATGCCGGCCGAAATCAAACAAAATTATAACGAAGTAAGTACCGCCACCGACATTTATATCGCCGATTACAATATTTTTATGGGCCATGTGCTAAACGAAAAAGGCGAAAAAATATTCCCCGCAGACATGAAACTGTTGGTGCACTGGAATTTAAGGGACGAGCTAAAAGCCAACTACGGCGTGGATGGCGGTTTAGAGAAACAGGAAATAATCTACGAAGTCATGCAGCATATCGTTTCCCAGGAGATACCGCGGCAGGTGATCAACAATAGCGAATTGGAATGGGACCCTTTCGACAACAAAGTATACAAAGAGGGCAAAGAGATCGAATTTCAGCCTGAAAAGGAAACCCGCTATGAGCACCTGTTGAATAACTTCCTGGCAATAAAAGCCATGGACCGCTATAACCCGCCGGGAATGGAAACCTTTATCAAAGCAGCTTTTGACGGCGGCATGGAGATTTCCCAGCCTGAAGTGGAAGCCCGGTTTGCCGAATTTGCTTCCTCGCCTGTATTGAAGCAGGTGGCCGAATTGATTAAGAAACGCTTGAACCGGGACCTAAAACCTTTCGACATCTGGTATGACGGTTTTAAAGCCAGGAGCGGAATAAACGAAGAAGAGTTGAACCGAAGAACCCGGGCTAAATACCCAACCGCGGCGGCCCTGGAGAAAGATTTGCCCAACATCCTGTTAAAATTGGGTTTCCCTGGAGAGAAGGCTGCTTTCCTGGCCTCGAAGATTACGGTTGATCCGGCCCGTGGTTCCGGTCATGCCTGGGGCGCGAACATGAAAGCCGAGAAAGCGCATCTCAGGACGCGGGTGCCTGCCGGAGGGATGAATTATAAAGGCTATAATATTGCCATACATGAATTCGGTCATAATGTAGAGCAGACCATATCGCTTCATGACGTCGATTATTACATGATGCAGGGTGTGCCCAACACGGCTTTTACCGAAGCTTTGGCGTTTCTTTTCCAGGCCAGGGACTTAGAGTTGTTAGGCATGGAAGAGACCGACCCCAACAAAGATTACTTATATAGCCTGGACACAGTCTGGTCCGCTTATGAGATCATGGGCATATCTTTGGTGGACATGGCGGTCTGGAAATGGATGTACGACAATCCGGAAACCACGCCCGGTCAATTAAAAGAGGCGGTGATTAAGATTTCCAAAGACGTCTGGAACAAATATTTCGCGCCTGTTTACGGCATGGAAGACCAGCCTATCCTGGGGATTTATTCTCACATGATCGCTTACCCGCTTTATTTATCTGCTTATGCTTACGGTGAACTGATCAAATTCCAGGTCAAGCAGTTCATAGCCGGGAAAGATTTTGCCAAAGAGGTTGAGCGTATGTTTTCGGCCGGTAAGTTGATTCCCCAGTTATGGATGAAGAATGCCGTCGGCGAAGAGATTTCGATCGAGCCGCTTTTGCAGGCGGCGGAAGAAGCCTTAAAACACATTAAATAACCCTGCAGCGAGGCCCCAGGGCGTGGGGAGCCAATTAGGTGCGTTTCTCGTTCAACAAAAGTTTTGTGGGGGTCCAGGGGGCAGTTTTTCAAAAGCGCCCCCTGGCCGAAATATGGAAAACAGCCAAAAATTACAATTAGCTCGAGTACTTCCCGGAAGTTTGCCCCACGGCGTGGGGAGCCTATAAGGGGCCAACCCCTCGTTTTCACCTGTATTTTGCTGTATTTACCGGTTTTTTTCCTAAAACTGGATAATTAGCGGCAAAGTTGATTGCAAAAAAATAAAAATATGATATAATTAATTTTTCATTTGTTAGGAAGGGCTATTATAACTGCATAATCGCCTCCACCACCAAATGATAAAAATTAATTAGGAGGTCCAAATGCAGACCAACAAACTTTATGTGGGTAACCTCAATTACGAAACCACCCAACAAGATCTCGAAGAACTGTTCCAGGGACACGGCACGGTTATCGAAGTAAAATTAATCGAAGGGAAAGGTTTCGGCTTTGTCGAAATGTCTACCCCGGAGGAAGCTGAAAGCGCCAAAGAAAAATTAGACGGCACCGATTTCAAAGGCCGGACTATGAGAGTCGATGAAGCTCGTCCCCAAACCGATCGCCGCAGCGGCGGAGGCGGCGGCGGCAGAGGCGGCAGCAGAGGTGGCGGCGGCGGCGGTCGCGGCGGCGGCGGTTATGGCGGCGGCGGTGGCGGTGGCGGCGGCAGGCGTTACTAAATCTCTCTATCTTTATGCCATTACATGGTGGTAATAAACAACATGTTGAACATATTTCAAGTTCCCACCGCCAGGCAGCTTTTTTTCAAGCTTAGTTTTGAAAAAACACTATGTTCATTACACAGTACAGTAGTGTAATGAACATAGTGTACAGCGAAAAGCAGACCCTCTAAAAAGTTGAGCTGGGTACTCCCTTCCCCGCAAGATTATACCTCTTTCAAGCTGAGCCTTAGAATTTTAAAAAGCGATTAGCACGACTATCTTGTTTTAAATGTGCCACTACATGGCGGTATTGATGAACATGTTTGACATAATTCACGTTCCGCCGCCAAGCGGTTCTTTTCCTGAGCGTAGTCTCAGGAAAAGTCTGTACTACTGGAAAGTTTGTTTTTTATCTGATTCCCGGTATCCTGTCCCTGTTGTACTGCCGCGAAGCGGCTCATAGGGTGGGTGCGCTGCGGGCTTTGTTTTTTCAGCAGACTTTTTCAGGAGGTATTAATAAAGCATAATAGGGCTAAAATTGTTAGCCGGGGATGCGTTATTTTCTTATCGATATGCTGGATTACCGGGTGGGTGAGGTCTTAACCGAATCTCCCAAAAACCGCGTTAATCCTGGAAAGTTTAAAGGGAATTGAGCATCCCCGGCTGGTTAGCTTAAAGGAGGTAAAATTATGCCCAAATTTTTTAATATCACCGCGGCACTGCTGTTTATATTAATATTAACCGGCTGCACACCGGTGGATAATGGAGACGAGCCGGACAACCCGGTGCCTACTTTGACTTCCATCTCACCCACGTCGAAAGTCGAACACTTACCCACTTTTACCCTGACTGCCACAGGTACGAACTTTGTGACTAATTCAAGCATCGTTTTCGACGGCATCCCCAGGAGCACTAATTTTGTCAGTTCAACGGAACTGACCTGCCAAATCGAACCGGACGATATACTGATGACGGCTGCCATCGCGGCAGCAGGACCCGGTTCCCCCACCGGCACAGGTGCGGACCCGCGGCCCATGAACGTGGGTGAAAGGATTTCCTCGCCATTAGATAATCCCGGCAAAAAAACAGCAGTTCCCGGAGTCGCAAGCACCAAAACCATACCGGTAGGGGTGCGCAATCCCTCTCCCGGGGGAGGCGATTCCGGTACGCTTAATTTCACTATCAACAGCGACCATACTTTCTATGTGTCCGGCAATGTCTCCAACACAGCGGGCGCTTCTTCCGCTCCCCGTATCGCCGTAGACCACCCGGGCAATGTGCACATCGCCTGGAATGAAGAGGTCTCAGGCAATACCGAAGTATACTACATCCGTTCCACCGACAGCGGTTCAACCTGGAGCCCGGCCTTGAATCTTTCCAATTATTCCCCCGCTTCCGACCGCCCTTTCTTTATCGGCGCGGAAGCCGCCCCCTCTACAAACCTGCATATCCTCTGGACCAGGTATGAGTCGGGTAATACCGAAACCATACTGCGCACTTCCAGCGACAGCGGCGTAACCTGGACGGCCCCGGTGGAAATTGCATCTGTACCGGGTTTTAAAGGGCCGGTAGTCACCGTCGATGCCTCCGGGAACCTGAACGCTGTTTGGGAAGACAATAGTTCCGGCAATAACGAGATATATTTCAGTCGTGTTACCGATTTAAACGCCGGCTGGAGTGTCACTGTCAATATTTCCAATAACGGCGGCAATTCCAGGGAACCGGCTGTCGCCGTAGACCCGGATGGGTACATCCATTCCGCCTGGCGCGACGACAGCGGCGGCAGCGACTGGGTGTATGTGTCACGCTCCAGCGACAGCGGCGCCACATGGAACTCCCCAACGGGGCTGAATAATTCCCCTGATCCCCGGGAAATCAGCATTCAACCGGGAAACAGCGGAGAATTATTCATCTTTTGGAAAGAACTGGACCTGGACGACCCGGTCTGTCCCTATACTTTTTTCCGTTACTCCCGTTCCACCGATGCCGGTGTCACCTGGAGCGCTGGCGACCATATGTTTTCCATGGGCTGCCATTACAATGGCGACGCCACTGCCGTAGACAGCGCCGGGAACGTCAACGTAGGCTTTAGCGATTACAACTATTCCAGCGCTATTTGGGAAGCGTATTTTTTCCGTTCTTTAGGCGCCGGAGTCTCCTGGAACTGGGGTACGGCGCAAATGTTCTCCCTCAGCACGGTTTTCTCCTGCTCGATAGACATGGCTGTAGACAGTGCCGGGAATATCTACATCGCCTGGGACAACAGCGAGAATTCCCCCACCCCGGAAGTCTATTTCACCGCCAGCACCCATTAAAGAGTAAAAGTTAAGCTCCTGGCGGAGCTTAACTTTTACAAGCATTCAGCACTCAGCATTCGGCATTCAGCCGGGCTGCGCAGCCCCTCCCGGCAGGGAGATCGTTAGAATTCGCGAATGCCCGTTAGCTGAAGGCTGTAACGATTCAGTTTTGGGAAAAACTGAATCGTTACAAAATCTTGCATTGCTTTTATGAAAAAATTTTATTAAAATAGGGGCTGATGAAAAATTTCTCCCTACATGTAAATTTGATCGAAGAAAACCGCCGGCACTGCCTCTCCATAGATAACCGCGACAGGACCGAATACTTCCTTAAAAACAGGAAAGGACTGCTGACAAGAAAATACGAAGATATGTGGGAAAGCAGGTCGGTAGAACTCAGCTCTCTAACCGAAGCCGGGAAATACCTCTCTAAAGACCTAAAACTAAAATTAAACAAACAAGCAAAAGATGATTTCCAATTTAGCCCCGGGAAAATTCTAAGAGATAACGAATTTGTTATCGATGCTTTGCGAAATCTCGACCTACCGGCCTGGCAGGTGGTGTTCAGGGCCAACCACAGCAGGAGGATTTTAGTAAAAAAAGAGAACAAAAAAAGAGAGTCCGTTTTTAAATATTTCAGCATATTAATAAAACTAAAACTAAAAGAACACCGGGACTTTATCGAAGTGGGCGAAGGCTCGGTGCAGGCGGCAAAATTCAACCAGGACGGCCTGCTGACAAGAGTTAAAGAGATCATCGAGAATCATAAAAAAAGCAAGAATATTACGTTTACGGACAAAATTCCTGTCATCTTAAATGCCGGCGACGGAGCCATCATTTTCCACGAAATCCTGGGCCATTCGTTGGAAGCGGACTATCTATACCAGGGAGTTTCTCCTATCTCCCCGGCTGATTTGGGTAAAAAGATCGTCTCCCCCAACGTGACTTTGGTTACCGGGGACAAGAAAGATGATTTCTTCAAAAATATTTCCTGGGACGACGAGGGCGAAGCTGCCAAACCTATCGTACTGATAAAAAACGGGGTATTAAAAAATGTGATTGCCGATTCTTTTCATAAGGAACTGCTAAACCTGAAGAACTGTGGTTTTTCCCGGGTCAAGGATTTTACCGGGCTGCCCATGCCCAGGATGTACGCCCTTTATTTAAAGCCCGGCCGTTACCATCCCGGGGAATTGATCGAATCCACGAAATATGGGGTCTATGCTAAAGAATTCGGGGCAGGCAAGGTTTATTTCAATAAGAACCTTTTTTATTTTAATATCAAAGATGCTTATTTGATAGAGAACGGCAGGCTTTCTTTCCCTTTAGGCAGCGTGGTAGTCAGGGGCAATATCATCGAGACATTAAATTCCGTTGACAAAATCGCCGATGATTTCCGTTACGATAAAGGCAGCAGTTATTGTTTTAAGAACGGGCAGACGATAAATGTCAGGGTGGGACAGCCTACCGTTAAAATAAACAACCTGATGGTGACAAAGGAGATCAATGATTGAAAATATTCTCTCTGTAGGCCAAAAGACCGGGTTTTCCGCGGTGGATGTGTTCCGGGAAAAAGTTGAGAAAAAGGAATTTTCCGCTGTGCCGGATTACCCGGCGGTGTTTCATGCTGTAAGTACCGACAGGGTGAGTATAAGGGCTTTTTGGGAGACCGGTGACCCGGTGGGTTTTCTCCTCTCCCGACCCGAAGCCGGTGCTGTCAAAACCGCTTTTTCTAACATCTACAGCCTTAAATTGCCGGGCGAAAAGGAGAATTACGCCGCGTTGCTGCCGTCGTCGGCTGAAAAGGTAAAAATAGATATATTCGACGGTTCTATAGATGAATTAGACAGCGAGACTTTTGCCGCTTTAAGCGACAGTATCGCGGAGAGCGTGGTTCAATTCCCCGGCCTGAAAACGAGAAAAATCCACCTGACCAAAACATTAAAAAAGGTTTATGCCGCCAACTCGAAAGGGCTGAATATAAAGTACAGGAAAACCGGTTTTAAGTTAACCTTGAGTTTTGCTTTGGGGAATAACCGGGTGGATATTAGTGAGAGCAAAGTGTTTTTCAGCCGCCTCGAGCCTTTTAAAATCATCTCCCGCGCTTACAATCTTTTAAACTCTTTAACCGCAGAAAAAGCCGCGGTGCAGGGAGATACCCCTGTCATACTGGCGCCTGAAGCCTCTGCCTTTATATTGAAGGAGTTTTCCGGTTATTTTAAGATAGACGGTGAGAAGAAAAAAGTGGAATTTAGTTTTCCCGCCATTTTGAATATCGTTGATGACCCGCTGTTGGACAGGCAGGTGGGTTCTGTTCCTTTTGATGATGAAGGTGTGCAGGGCAGGGAGCGGTATTTAGTCAGGAAAGGGGTGATCGCGGAGCGCATTTCCAATATCCAGTCTGCCTATGAGAGTGGGGTTGATTCGTCGGGCAATGGGTTCAGGAATGAGCATTCGATATTCCCTGGCGTGCGGTTTTCCAATCTTTACATTAAGCCCACGGTATTATCTTTGCATAATTTGATGAAAGACGCCCGGCAGGGTTTATTGGTTTCGCTGCTGCGGTTAAAGAGCATGGACCGGGACAGTTATTTATTTTCTGCTTATGGTTACCGGTTTGAAGGTAATGAGTTGTGTGAACCCGTACATTTTTATTTTCGTACTTCTTATTTGTCATATTTTTTAAACATATTAAAAATATCGAAAGAGCAGCGGTTTTTTCACAGTGCTTATAATACCGGGTCGCCTTATATTATGTTGGAAGCATCTTACAAGTCGCCCAACCTGTTTGAAATATAAGCGCCGGTAACCTAAAACTTCCCTTTTTTATTGACAAATTGTAACTTTTATAATATTGTATATACGGAGAAAAAAAATGACGAGCACTATCGAAATAGATAACCGAATATATAAAGCCCTGATCGAGTCTTTCGGCCAGGAAGTTTTGAAAGAAAAAATCAACACCTTTATTATTTCGGCATTGGAGAACCAGTTGGAAAAATACAGTCGGGATATCCTGAAATTTGAAAAGAAATACGGCATCCCGTTTTATGAGTTCGAAAAGATGTGGGACCAGGAAAAAATTGAAAACCGGCATCGTTATGAAATAGAGGGTGACTTCATCGACTGGGAAATGATGGAGATGGAAAAAAGGGAATTATTGTCGGCCATGTCTAAGTTACGAGTTCACAACACCCGGTAAACATGGAGCGTTTTCTTAAAGAACTACAGGAATCTTTAAAAAAGAATTTTACAAAATACCGGGTAGAGTTTATTATAAGCACCCCCCGTTCATTGAAAGCAAACATATATCTCGATGACCCATACTTTATTGCAGTTCGCTATAATGCCCGGAACGGTCGAATCGATACTGCTCTTATAAAAGATAACCGTAGAGTCTTCGGCTATGATAATTTAAAGAGCTGGCATTTTCATCCTTTTGAGAACCCGGAGGAACATGTCTTTTGCGATGCGCCGTCAATAGAAAAGATGGTTTCAGATACCCGGAAATATTTTGAAATCGATAAAAAAAAATAGGAAGAGAGTGACGGTGCAAGAAGGAAAAGAATCAGCCTGTCCCCAAAATTACCATTGGTGTGAAAAGTATATCATCACGGTTTCCGGGTATCTAATCCGGGGCTAAGAGGGTAGGTGCGCCGCACCCCCCGAGGCATAAAGAATTATTATGAAAAAAAGATTCTTACCGATAAACAAAGACGAACTGCACGGTTCTAAAGAAGTAGACGTGGTACTCATTACCGGCGACGCTTATGTGGACCACCCCTCTTTCGGGGCTGCGGTAATAGGCCGGGTACTGGAAAATGCCGGGTTCAGCGTGGGCGTCATTGCTATGCCTGACTGGCGAAACCCCGAATCTATCACTGTTTTCGGCAGACCGCGGCTTTTCTTTGCCGTCACTTCGGGGAACGTGGATTCTATGGTTGCCCGCTATACGGCTTTTAAGAAAGTGCGCAGCGACGATCCCTACGCTCCCGGCGGCAGAGCCGGGCACAGGCCCGAACGGGCGGTGATCGTTTACTCCAACCTGATCCGGAAGGTTTATAAAGATACGCCTATCGTTATCGGCGGTATCGAAGCCTCTATGCGTCGGGCCGCCCATTACGATTTCTGGAGCAATAAAGTAAGACGTTCTATTATCGAGGATTCCCGCGCCGCGGTCCTAATCTACGGCATGGGCGAATTCCAGGTGCAGGAGATTGCCCGCAGGATCGCTTCAGGCGAGCCGCCGTCCGGCATACCGGGCACGGTTATCATGAACAAAGAAGCGCCCGCGGACGCCGAACTGCTGCCCCCGGAAGAAGAAGTAATCGCCTCAAAAGAGACTTTTGCTGAATTCTACCGCCGTTTTTACCGCGGCCAACAGCGGGTGCTGGCCCAACCGGCAGGGAAGCGGTTATTAGTTCATTATCCTTATTACGAAGAGATTTCCGCCGCCGATTTAGACCGCATCTACGAGCTGCCCTACATGCGCGAACCGCACCCGGTCTACAAAGAAAAAATCCCCGCTTTTGAAATGATCTGTAATTCTGTGACTGCGCACCGCGGCTGCACAGCCGGGTGTTCTTTTTGTTCCTTAACCCTGCACCAGGGGAAAAGGATCATCAGCCGCAGCCCGGCGTCGGTTCTTCGTGAAGTAGAGATCATCAGCGGCAAAAAATATTTCAAAGGTCAAATTACCGACATCGGCGGCCCTTCGGCCAACATGTACGGTTTTCGCTGCAAGAAAGAGTGGCGCTGTAACCGGGAGAGTTGTCTTTTTCCTTCGCTTTGTCCCCGGTTAGAGATGGACAGCGGCCCGTGGCTGGCGTTGTTAAAAGAGGCCGCCGCTCTAAAAAACATAAAAAAAGTAACCGTCGGCTCCGGCATCAGGTATGATCTGCTGATGCAGGCAGCAGGGAGCGGGCAGCCTATGGGGGGCGTTTCTAAAGGCAAAAAAGCGTATCGCTCAACAAAAGTTTTGGGAGTCCGGAACCCTTTTTCAAAAGGGTTTTGGCCGCCGGAGGCAAGAAATTCCATAAATCCCCAACAAAAAAGGGTACTCAAAACGCTGCTTGTTTCTCACATCAGCGGGCAGTTGAAGATAGCCCCGGAGCATACCGATCCGGTGGTGCTGCGGGCCATGAGAAAGGTTCCCCTCTTCGACCTAAGCGAATTTGTAAAACTCTTTTTTCAATTGCAGGGCCGGGGCGAAAAAAAACAGTATTTGCTGCCTTATCTAATGTCATGTTTTCCCGGCAGCAGTCCGGCCCGGGTGCGTAAAATGAAAAAAGAAATCCAGCGTCTTTTCGGTTTTGTGCCGCAGCAGGTGCAGGCGTTTTTGCCACTGCCTATGACGTTGGCGGCTGCGATTTATTATACCGGAGTCGATCCTTTAACCGGCGAAAAGTTCCCGGTTGAGCGGAGCATGGAGAAACGCCGCAAAGAACACAATGTGCTGGTCGGTGCTGAACGATGAGAGGAATTCCCGCACCGATACCTAAACGTGCAATGTCTCGAGTTCTTTTCTCAGCAGTTGGCTGGCAATTCTCCCCGGGCGTTTGTGAGTTCGTTTTGCTTCTTTCTTGAGTAGTTTCATCACGTCTTCATCGATGTCGATTTCGAATTTTCTTCCCTGGAGCTGTACGTCAACATTATCCACATCCACGAAGGCATCGAGATAGTCTGTTGTGTCATGACTATCCCAGAACTTCCCTGCTTCTTCGTAGGAAGCGAATTGTTCGGGAATAGGATCAATTTTTTTGTCTTTTTTTTTCATAGTACCGTTTCTCTGAATGACTCATGTCTCGCGCTGAAATCGGCAGCGCGCCGTCCGGTCTCTTGAAGATAAATAAGACGATGATATAACGTCCCACAGTTGTTTGTCCATAGGCAGCGTAGACATCTTCGCCTCGGACTTGGCCTTTTGCCGCTTTTCGAAAATGTGCTTTGGATTTAAGAATGTCCTCAACTTCTTCAATGCAAACACCGTGCTTTAGTTGAATTTTTTCAGCGAATTGATCTTTCCAGATCGTCCAGCGTATCCTCATAAAGAACCTCAACTCCCGGTTAGTCACTACCGGTGACCGGATGAAATTATAACATACCACATGAAGAGGGAGAAATCAAGGAGAAAACGGCTATAAAAAAGCAGCACGGCGCACGACTGTAACCAACCGCGCGCCATGCAATCTATTTCTATTCACAAATAAGTGTCGATTTTTTTCTTCTTATACTATATAGACGCTGTTTCTTCCCAAAAGGTTGCCATCCGCTGAATTTTTTTCCCACTGCTATAAAATTATTTTTTGCCTCCGGCGGCCCCGTGCGCACGGGGAGGCG